>DASUTR010000486.1:0-13427 GCA_036374535.1 Polyangiaceae bacterium | reverse complement strand
CGTCGCGATCTTCACGGCATGACCCGGGCTCGAACCCGGCTCGATCCAAGCCAAGGTGCGCGCGGCGACGACGGCGAGCCCCACGAAATCGCCGCCTTTGAGGTGCCGGTCCGCGATCGTCCAGGCCTCGTCGACCGCGCGATCGAGCGCCGCGGTTCCCGGCGTGCCGGCCCAGAGCTCGACGGACGCGTCGAGCACGATCCACACGACGTCGCGCTCCTCACGCTCGTATTCGCGCACGAGAAGTTGGGCCCGCTTGGCCGAAGGCGCCCAGGCGATGCGGCGGAAGGGGTCGCCCGGCTGGTGTTCGCGAAGCTCGCGCAGGCTGTCGCCTTCGCCGGCGAGGGGTCCCGGACGGCCTTGCTCCGCCGTGCGGCGGCTGCGCCCGCCGCGCGCGCTCCGAAGCATGCCGCGGAACGTGCCGGGCAGCACCTCGATGCCGTACGGGTTCGCGAAGGTGAGGGGCACCTCGAACAAACCGGGGGGCCCCTCGAGCTCGAGCGACAGTCCGTGCACGGCGTGGCGGCCGACGCGTTCGGGACGCACCTCGACTTCGACGCGCAGCCGACCGCCGGCGGGTACTTCGCCGTTCGGCGGGTCGACGGCGACGACGAGCTCGGGCGACGCGACGGCGCGCAGGCTCGTAAAGCTCGCGGCGCGGCTGTCGCGGTTCCTGAGCTCGGCCTCGAGCTTCACGACCTCGCCGCGCGCGACGCGCACGCGCCGCGCCTCGCTCCGCCAGGTCATCTCGAACCCCGCGGCGCGGATCTTGGCGACATCGACGACCGTGACGGCGCGGGCGATGGCGAGCCCGACGAGCAGCGCGCCCCCCCAGCCGAGCACGGCGGCCTCGCGCAAGACCAGGCCGACCGCCATCACCCCGAGACCCGCGATCGCCAAGTCGACGCTCGTTCTCGCGGGGTGCGCCTGCACTCGTGGAAGCTACCACAACGCGAAGGGCATCGGAGAAGGGCCGGAGCCGGGATAGGCTTCCGCGCCATGTGGCCCGCGCGCCTCGCGCTTGGAACGGCTTTCGCCGTGATCGCCGCCGTGCTCTCGGCCGCGCGCGGGGCGAGCGCGGAGCCTCCGAGCCTGAGCGCGCTCGAAGCTCGAACGCTGCGGGAACAGGCCGAACGTCTCGGAGCGAAAGAGACGCCGCTCGACGATGCCGACGGCAAGCTCATCGAGGGCGTCGACATCGTCGTGCTCGATGTGTTCGACGAGCACGACCCCGTTCCCGACTTCGTCAACGTGTTCCACACGATGTCGCGAAAATGGGTGATCGGGCAGGAGCTCTTGTTCGCGCCGGGCGAGCGCTACTCGGCGCGGCGGGCCCAGGAGAGCGCGCGCAACTTGCGGAAGATCCGCCAGCTGTCGGTCGTGCTCGTCGTGCCGCTCGAAGGCAGCGCGCCCGATCGCGTGCGCGTGCTCGTCATCACGCGCGACGTGTGGAGCCTGCGGCTCAACTGGGACCTCGAGGCCACCGCCGGCAAGAACGGTCCGACCATTACGCGGCTCGTCGTCAATCCGAGCGAAGAGAACTTTCTCGGCACGCACACCACGGTCGGTGCGCTCTTCACGCTCGACCCCGGCACGTACTCGATCGGCCTGAACGCGGCGCGGCGCCGAATGTTCGGGACCGACCTCGAGATGAACGTGCTCGGCAGCGTCATCTACGGTCGCGTGAGCGGTGAGCCAGAAGGCTCGTACGGAGCGTTCACGTACGGCGCGCCAATCCGGACCACGACCGACCGCTGGGGCTGGGGTACGGGCATCGCATTTCGAGACGACATCGCGCGCCGCTACGACGCCGAGGGCCGCGTCGAGCGCTTCGACGCCGAAGCGACGGCGGCCGACGACGCGCTACCCATCGAGTACGAGCGCGAACGCTTCGTCGGCGGCGTCGAAGTCGTGCGCTCGTTCGGGCGCACGCAGAAGTACGATCTGGCCGTGGGCGCCGAGGCCGACCGCACGCTCGCGCGGTACCGCCACGGAGCAGGGGCCGATCCGGCAGCGCTTCAGGAGTTCGACGACGAATGGCTGCCGGTGAACGACACACGCCTGAGCCCGTTCGTTCAGCTTCGAACTCACGGTGAACGTTACTTTCACACCATCGACCTCGAGACGCTGGCGCTGCAGGAGGACTACCGCCTCGGCCCGGAGGTGCTGCTCCGTGCCTATCCGGCGAGCCGCGCTGCGGGGTCGACGCGCGATCTCTTGGGCCTGAAGAGCGGACTTTCGTACACGACGTCGTTCGGCGACGGCATGGCCCGCGCCGTGGCCGTGAACACCGTCGAGTACGAGCTCCACGGCAACCACGACGCGTCCATCGAAGCGCGGGTCCACGTCGCGACGCCGCGCTTTTCGTTCGGGCGAGTCGTCGTCGACGGGTTGTTCGCCGACCGCTACGAGAACTATCTGAACCTGAACTACTCGCTCGGCGGCAGCGAGCGCCTTCGCGGCTATCCGCTTTCGGGATTCCAGGGTAGCTCGCGCGGGAGCAAGGTCGTGGCGGCGAACGCAGAGCTTCGCACGACGTCGATGGACATCTGGAGCATGCAGGTCGGGCTCGCCGCGTTCTACGACGGCGGCGGCGCCGCCGACGAATTCGACGAGCTCCGCTTCCTGCAGTCGACGGGTCTCGGGCTTCGCATTCTTTTCCCGCAGCTCGACCGAACCGTGTTCCGAATAGACTGGGGGTTTCCGCTCTCTCCGGGTTATTCGACGCTACCGGGAGCCCTGTTCGTGTCGTTCGGCCAGGCGTTCGCGATGCCGGAGCTCCAAACGCCGACGGTGATGGACCCCGATCTGAATTGAGCGGCGCGTTTTTCCGCCGCCCGCTGATCCGGGGACGTGCTACGGCAGGGCCCGCATGCTTGGTTTCCGGCTGCTCGTGTGGGCCTGGGTGGTGCTCGCCTCGCTCGGTTGGGCAGTGCCCGCGGAGGCGTCGGCGAAGAACCTCCTCGACGGACTCTCGCCGGCGCGTCTGGAGTCCGTGCGCAACGCCGACGCGCTCACGGACGGCGTCCAAGCACCCAAGGGCCACGGCTGGAACACCGAGCTCTCGACCATCCTCAAGTCTCGCGCAAGCCACGTCGACTTCGATCTCGGCGGCGCGAAGCCGATCGACTCGGCATACCTGCAGGGCGACAACAACGACACGTACGTCCTCTCCGCGTCCGACGACGGCAAGAACTTTCGCGAAATCTGGCAGGCTTTACCCGACGACAAGCCGGGCATGCGCCAGCGCTCGACGTCGGGACTTGCTACGCAGGCCCGTTACCTGCGCCTGACCGCGCGCGGCGGCGACGGGTCCTACGCCGTGACGGAGCTCCAGGTCTTCTCGGCGAAGCCGAAGCCGTTTCCGCCGCGGATCCCGTCGCGCGAGGGCACCGTCGCGCCGGCTCGGCTACGGAACTCGCTTCTCACGTTCGGCATGGCGCTCGCTGCCTTCGCTCTGTTCGCGTACCGCGGCGCCCGCTGGTACTGGCTCGCGGCGCTTTCCATCGTGCCGATCGCGGCCGCCTTCACGCTGTTAGAAGCGATCCGCATCGGTTGGCCCGTGGAGGCGCGGGAGCTCTCGCTGCTGCGCTCGGTGACCGCCGCCGTGGCGCTCGCCGCGCTCGTCCGCGAGCGGCTCTTTCCCGAGCGGTACCCTGCGCATCGCGGCGCCGTGCTCGCCGTCGTCGGCTTGTCGGCCGTGCTCTCGGCGGCATCGTTCTACAACCTCGGCCGCCCTCAGTTCTGGAACAACGAGAAGGGGCAACCCGAGTTCGTCCACCAGCTGGACATGCGCATTTACTACCCGTTCGCGAAGTACTTTCACGAACTCGGGTACGACGGCGTCTACCAGGCGAGCATCAAGGCGTTTTCGGAGGACACCGACACGCCGCTCGACGCCCTGGGCAACGTCGAGATTCGCAGCATGACGACGCACGACTCACAGCGCGTGAGCGACGTGAAGGCGGAGATCGAGAAGATCCCGCAGCGCTTCACGCCCGAGCGCTGGGAGTCTTTCAAAGAGGACATGAGCTATTTCCGCCGGACGATGGGGGACAAGCACTACCTCGCGACGCACTCCGATCACGGCGCGAACGCCACCCCGGTCTGGACCGCGATGGCGCGCCCGTTCTTCGTGTTCAGCGAAGCGAACGAGACGTCCCTCGTGATCGGGGGGCTCGCGGACACGGTGCTGCTCGGGCTGATGTTCCTGGCGGTGGGCTTCACGTTCGGTCCGCGTCAGGCGTTCCTCGGTCTGCTCGTCTTCGGAGCGACGAACCTCTACATGTTCGGCACCAACTGGGCCGGAGCCACGCTCCGCCACGACTGGATTGCGTACATCGGCTTCGGCGTGTGCGCCCTCCGGCGCGGCTGGCACGTGGCGGCCGGTGTCCTGCTCGCCTTCGCCGTGATGATCCGGGCGTTCCCCGGTATCGCGCTCGCCGGCGTCGGCTTTCCCGCGATCGTCGCCTTCGGCGAGCGTTGGTTTCGCGAGCGGCGCATGCCGAATCTCGTCGCTCACCTCAAGGAGCACGCGAACGCCGTTCGCGTCGTGCTCGCGGCCGTCGTGACCATGGTGGTGCTCGTCGTCGTGACGAGCGCTTTGTTCTCGTTCGGCGCGTGGGTCGAGTGGTCGAAGAAGATTTCGATGCTCGACGCGGGCATCGGCACGAACGACGTGAGCCTGCGTGCGCTCGTCGCGTTCGGTACGGACGAGCCGCCGTATCGCGCGCTCCGGGCCCGGATGCCGCTCTACGTCACGCTGTTCGCGCTCTACCTCGGTGCGGCGTTCTGGGCGACGCGCAAGGGGCGCCTCGATCAAGCGGCGCTCGTCGCGCTTCCGCTCATCGTCGTGATTTTCAACCCGGCGAACTACTACTCGCACTTCATCTGCCTGTTGCCGCTGCTCGGCGTCGAGCTCGCGCGCAAGCCGCGGGCTTTCGAAACCGCGGACGAGCGTCCGAAGCTCCTCGACCTCGAAGTGTCGGGCCCGCTCCTCGCTCTCTGCGTCGCCGAATACTGGACGGTGCTCGACCCCGACTTCGGTCGGCATTTCCAGTACGAAACGGTGCTGACGTTCGCCGCTTTCGCGTGGTTCTTCTACAACGTGCTCCGCTCGCTCAATCCGGAGCTCTCGCTCGCGCGTCCCAAGACCGCTCCATGAAGATTCTCGTCACGGGCGCCGCAGGGCTCCTCGGATCAACGGCCGTCCGCGCGCTCCTTCGAGCAGGCCACGAGGTGCGGGCGACCGATCAGAAGTATCGCGCCGACCTCGGCGTCCCGCTCGAGCCCGCCGATCTCAGGGACGAACATGCCGTCTACGGCCTCGTGCGGGGAGTGGACGCGCTCGTGCATCTCGGCAACCACCCGAATCGGTTCGCCGGTCCGTCACCGCAGCGTTTGCTCGCCGAAAACGTGGCCATGAACGCCAACGCCTTCACCGCGGCGCTCGACTCGGGCGTGCGACGCATCGTGTTCTCGAGCTCGATTCAAGTGATGCTTCGAAGCTCGCTCGTTCCGATCGAGCCCCACACGCTGCCGTACCTGCCGCTCGACGGCGACGCGCCGCCCGACCCCGGCGACAATCCCTACGCCCTCAGCAAGCAATTTGCCGAAGAGATGCTGCGCCTCGCGACGACGCTCCACCCCGAGCTCGCCGTCACGTCCCTCCGTTACCCGATGCTCGTCGACGCTTCGTTCCGGCGCCGCTGGGAGCCGTTCGGCGGCCGCGTGCCGTACAAGATGCTCCACCTCGGCGAGGGGACGGCGCATCTCTTCTACGAAGACGCGGCCGCGCTCGTCGTCCACGCCGTCGAGCGTCAACGTCCGGGCTACCACCAATACCTCCCCGCGCAGACGTTCCGCGTGACGAACGCTCCCGTCGCGGAGCTCGTCCGTCGCTACTTCTCGAACGTTCGGCTCACGCGCCCGCTCGACGCGCTCGACACGCTGATCGATATTTCGGCTCTCGAACGTGAGCTCGGCTGGAAGCCCGAGCACCGCCTCGAGGTCGCCCTGCGAGAGTGAGCGCCGAAAGGCGTGCTACAATCGCCCGTTCGAGGACGCTGATGAGACGAGCGCTTTTCACGGTTCCGCTGACTGCGTGTGCGTTGCTTTCCACCCTGGTCGGGCCCGGGTGCAGCAGTACGGAGGAGCCCGGCGGCGGTGACTCCGGCGGAGGCACCGGCAACGTTTCGGGAGGCGCCGGCCTCGGTACGGGTGGTGCCGTGGGCGGCACGTCCGGCGGCGTGTCCCCGAGCGGCGGCGCGAGCGGTTCGGCCGGCGCGACGGCGACCGGCGGCGGATCTGGAACCGGTACCGGTGGCGGTGCAGGCTCGACGGTGGGCGGCTCGGGCGGCTCGGCGACGGGCGGAACGAGTGCCGGCGGGAGCGCGGGAACGTCCGGCGGCTCGGACAGCGGGGGGACCGCGGGCTCGGCTGCGGGGACGGCGGGTTCGGCTGCGGGGACGGCCGGCTCGGGTGGCGGCGGGAACAACGCGCTCTTTTCGGATGGCTTCGAAGGCACCTCCGTCGACATGACGAAGTGGACACCGCGCCTGAACGGTAACGGCATGCTCGCCATCGACACGAATAGAAAACACACGGGCAACTCGTCGTTGCGCGTCTCGGCGAACAACGCCTATTCGACGCTGCTCGCCAAGGAAGGGGCGCCGATCTTCCCCGCGCCGAACAACCAGTACTTCGGGCGCGTCTGGTTCTACGTGCCCGCGCCGCTGCCGGCCGATCACGTGATCTGGCTCGAGTCCGGCGTCGTTCAGAACGACCAGCACGAGGTGCGCATCGGCATGCACCTCGGCTACGGGCAAATCAACCTCTGGCAGAACGGCGAAGTCGACATCCGCGAGCCGAGCGCGCCCATGCGCCCCGACGCCTGGATCTGCCTCGAATTCCGCATGGCGAACGACGTCCTCGAGGTCTGGATGGACGGCAACCGCGTGGACGGTCTCAGCACGACGAACTGGGTCGCCGCGAACCAGCAGAACGGCAACCAGACGCCGAAGTCGAACTGGTCCCCCATGCACGCGGCGTTCCGCCTCGGCTGGGAGCTCAACGCCGGCACGCGCGAGATTTGGTACGACGACGTGGCGCTCGGTCACGCTCGCATCGGCTGCAACTGATCGCGCCTTCGCCCGCGCTTTGCGAAACGTTTCGAGGCGGCGGCGAGCTCAGCGAGGTTGAGGTCGGTAGCTCACCTTCGCGATCGCTTCTTCGACGATCGTGACGCGGGCCCGGGAGTCGCCCTCGAGCTCCGGCACGAGAATCAGGCGATGCGCCAGCACGGGTGACGCAACGGAGCGCACGTCGTCGGGCGTGACGAAGCCGCGACCCGCGAGGACGGCGTTCGCCTTGGCAGCCCGCAAGAGGCCCAGCGACGCGCGGGGCGACGCGCCGAGCACGACGCGCGGATGCTGGCGGGTGAATTGGCTCATGCCCACGGCGTAGGCGTAGAGGTCCTCGTCGACGTGGACGCGGGCGGTAATCGACTGGAGCTGGAGCGCGTCGGTGGGGCTCAAGACGACGAACGGCGCGGGCGGCGCGATGCCGTGGGCGCGCAGCATCGCGACCTCGTCCTTGTCGTTCGGGTACGACATCTGCACGCGGATGAGGAAGCGATCGATCTGGGCTTCGGGAAGCGGGTACGTGCCTTCGAGATCGATCGGGTTTTGCGTCGCGAGCACGAGGAACGGATCGGGCAGCTCGAAGCGATCGCCCTCGATCGTCACCTGCCGCTCCTGCATCGCTTCGAGCAGCGCGGACTGCGTCTTCGCGGGGGCGCGGTTGATCTCGTCGGCGAGGAGCACGTTGGCGAAGATCGGTCCGGCGCGCAGCGAGAACGAGCCGTCGCGCGGGTTCAGCACGTAGGTGCCCGTGATGTCCGCCGGCAACAGATCGGGCGTGAATTGGATGCGCTTCACGCTGCACCCGAGCGCCGTCGCGAACGCTTTCACGAGCGTCGTCTTGGCGATACCCGGGACACCTTCCAGCAAGACGTGCCCGCGCGCGAGCAGGGCGACGAGCATCATGTCCACGGCGCTGGCATCGCCGATGTAGACGCGGGATACCTCGCGCCGAACGCCGTCGAGACGCTCGCGCACGGCTTCGATTTCGTTGACCTGCAGGGCGTGCATCAGACGTTTCGGCCGGGGGGTTCTGCCCCGAACGAGCCCCTACGCTGGTCGATTTCGGAAAGAATCTCCATCATCTTCTGGTGGAGGACCTCGACGTGCGCGGGCGAAACGCGGAGTTTCTGCCGCGCCGCCAGGTGGTGGAGGCCCCGGTCGAGCTCGGCGAGGAGCGCCTTCAGCGCGTGGAGGGCCGCGGGGCCGAGCACCCCCGTGGCCTCGAGCTCGGCGAGGAGGCGAGGGGTGGAGGCGCGCGGGTCCACGCCCGTTCGCTCGGCGAGCGCCTCGACGAGCGCGCTCCGGATCTCGGCGAGCACGAGCGCTCGATCCGTCGACGGCGCGGCGAGCACCGCGGCACGCCCCACGGCGCCACCCTGCGCGACGAGCGGCGTCGCGAGGGCGTAGCGCGGCACGTAGCGCTTGTAGACACGGAGCGCGTGGCCGAGCGCCCAGACGAGCGTCACGGCGAGCGACAATGCCGCTAGTACGAGCGCGAGCGCGCCGGGGAGCCCGTTGTCGTGCGCGTCCCCGAGCGCGTCCTTCAAGGCGTCGACGGCGTCGCGAAGCTCCCGTGTAACGCCCGAGACGCCGCCGAAGTGTCCGCGCTGCCGGAAGTCGTTGACGACGATGTAGAGCTTGCCGCCTCGTTCGCCCCATTCGTCTTTCTCGACGAGATACCGAACGAGGCTCTTCGCGAAAGTGCGGTTGCCGGGGTAGCGGAGCATCAGGTTGATGAGCGCCGAGGGATCGCCCATCGCGAAGAGACGGCCGCGCTTGCCGATGACGCCGGTTACCGCGAGCGTCGCGTTGGGCTCGCCGACGGCCGGGATCTGCAGCACCATCGTGAGATCGGGGTGGGCGAGGGCGGTCGGATGATTGGTGACGACGCGATCGACGTCGCGCACGATCGGATGGCGGTTCTGCTCCTGGCCGGCGACTTGCTGGACGTAGGGCACCGCGACGGCGAGGTTCGCGTTGTCCCGCAGGGCGAGCGCCGGACGGAGCGGCGCTTCCACCCGGTTGATACGGTACTGAGCGAGGAACGCTGCGGCCTTTCCGCGATCGTCGAGCAGGCCGAGGCGCCCGCCTGCCGCGAGGAACGCCCCCATCTCGTCGCGATCGATCTCCACCTCGGGGTGCAGGACGAGCACGCCGTCCTCGGGCTTGAGCGCCTCGTAGTCGAGCGTCCCGACGAGCGCGACGCGCTCCCGACCGAGCTCGGCCCGCGCAATCGCGAGGAGCTCGCTGCCGCCTTGCCACTCCGCGTCATTGGGCTCGAACGCCGCCTGCGCCGCTGGTGCGCCGAGCACCCACATGCAGAAAATCGAGCAAGAGAGCGACGCTGCGAAGCGTCGAAGCCGGACGCTGCCACGCAAGTTTCCGTACACGCGGCCGTATTATGGTGTGTTCGGGCCATCCGGCCCATCCGGCCAGTGAGCCCACAGAAACCATCCGCACCT
This sequence comes from Polyangiaceae bacterium, assembly GCA_036374535.1. Classification (GTDB taxonomy): domain Bacteria; phylum Myxococcota_A; class Polyangia; order Polyangiales; family Polyangiaceae; genus PMG-095. Next base: position 3,823 of record DASUTR010000486.1, on the reverse strand, counting down.
CCCAAACTTGACCCGGGATTTGCCATGACTAGATTAATTGGGTCGGGCGGCCCTAGCCCGGAAAGCGAGGCCTTGGTGCTTCCTCCGTTCATCATCGATCAGATCCGGCGGCGGGAAGAGGAGGAGCGTCGACGTCACGAGTTCGAGCAGCCGAGGCTCGAGCTGCCCGAAGAGGCACGACGGCCGGTCCCAGAGCCCCGCGAAGACGATTCGCCCGAACGCGGCGTCGTCATCCTCGATCTCGGCTGAGAGTTTTGCGGACAATCGCTCGTTCCGCCATTGCCCGGGCGGGATGAAGCTTCTAGGCTGCGCCGCCCTCCATGGCGCCGCGCGCCGCGTTCCTCTCCGCACTCTTCTTGCTCGGATGTTTTCCTCCGGGTGAAGGCCTCGATCCGCCGCTCAGTAAGGTCTACTTCCCCGTCGGCCTCGCGGTAGACGAGAAGCAGAAGTTCCTGTTCGTCGTGAACAGCGACTTCGACCTCCAGTACAACGCCGGCAGCGTTCAGAGCTGGGACCTCGGGCAGCTTCGCGCACGGGTCCCGCACTACTGCGAGTCGGACGCCGACTGCGCGGACCGGACCGTCGCCGTCGACGAGAACGGCGAGCGAACGTTGGATCGCCGCGCGCAATGTCATCCCGAAGCGCGCTGGTGCGTGTTGCCGGGCGACTCGCCCTGCGGGTTGTTCCGAGAGCAAGACGATCGCGAGAAGGCGCTGTATCCGGGACGCTGCGGCCCCATCAGTCCGATCATTCCTCAAGACGGCGGTCCGCCGATCCTGCCGCTCGAGTCGAACCTCGAAAATGTCGTGCAGGGACGGGCAGTCGTGATCGGCGCTTTCGCGAGCGACGTCGTGCGGCGGACGCTCGTTACGCCCCCGGGCTCGTCGGGCGACGTGGCCGAGGGACGAGAGCGCCTGTTCATTCCGGTGCGCGGCGACGCGACGCTGCATTGGATCGACGTCAATTCGGACGGGACGCTGTATTGCGGACAGAACGGCGACGACCGGCTGTGCGACGACGATCACCGCGCCGGTGACGATCCCGAGCAGGAGAACACCCGGAACAACATGCGCATGGAGCCCGAACCGTTCGGCCTCGATGCCGACGAGAACGGTCTCAACGTCGTCGTTTCGAATCAAACGTCCGGCGCCGTGTCGCTGTTTTCCCACCTGCGCGAGCCGGAGGCGATCGCTTGGGCGAAGGGGCCGCAGTTCGTGTGGCGCGAAGGCGGCATGCCCCAGCGCCCGATCGGCGTCGCGAACGTGCCCATGCCGCTCGCCAGGCCGAGCTCCGGTCGCGAGCACCTTCCGGGCTTTCTCGTGAGCTTCCGCAACGCGCACACGGTGTTCATGGTGCGCGTCTACGACGACGCCGCCTCCGCGCCGTCGCGCCCCTTCCTGCGCCGGTACGAGGCCGAGCGCATCCAGACGAATTCGTCCGGCATCGATTCCCGCGGCATCGGCGTCGATCCGTTCAACCGGCACGCCGCCGAGAACGACTGCCTCGCCCGCTTCGGCATCGAGCGAGAGTGCGCGCTCGACCCGAACTGTGCGGGGGCGCAGGATTCCGCGTTTCAAGCCTGCCTCACGTCCGCCGCCGCGACGCCGCTCGACGTGTTCATCGCGAACCGCGCTCCGTCGAGCCTCGTGCTCGGGCGTACGAAGCCCATCACCTCGGACTCCGCGACGACCGACATCCCGTCCTTCTACGGGACGCTGCCGCTCGACGTGGGGCCGTCGCGCGTCTACGTCGGCGACATCATCAACCTAGAGGGTGAGCGCGAGCGCCGTATCTTCGTCCTGTGCTTCGACTCGCGCCGCATCGCCATCTACGATCCCATCCGGCGCGAGCTCGAGACGGAGATCGTGACGGGCCGCGGGCCCCACGGCTTCGCCATCGACACGAAGCTCGTTGACGACGATCCGAACGATGCCATCGTCGGTCCGAACGACGAGCACGCCTACGCGTACATCGGGCATTTCTTGGATTCGTACGTGGGCGTCGTCGACCTCGATCAGCGTCACAAGAACCTCTACGGCAAGATCATCGCGAACGTCGGCAAGCCCCAACCCCCGCGAGCCTCGAAATGAGCGCGCGCGGTTCGTTTCTGCGCCTCGCGGGCCTGCTCGCGCCGCTCCTCCTCGCGTGCAGCGAGCAAACGGTCGAAGTCGAGCTCCATTCGCTCCAGGCAAGCGGCGAAGTGAGCTTCGTCTGCCGCACCGAAAACGGTCGAGGCGTCGACCGTTCCCTCTGTCCGGATTTCAGCGGAGAGGGAGATCCCCGGCTCTACGCGCTCGTCACGCAGACCTCGACCGAAGAGGTGGCGATCATCGACACCCTCGAGGCACGCGTGGTGGACATCGAGCCGTCGGCTCCGGGCTACGCGTTCCTGCGCGTGCCGGCTCGCCCGGGTGCGATCGCGACTTCCCCCGGCGGCGCGGCGACCTTCGTCGGCCTCGAAGGCGCCGACGGGAAGTCCGGCATTACGGCCATCCCGACGACGTGTCTCGGCCCGCCGAAGAGCGGCGAGACCGCGCGCGACCTGACGACGTTCCCGTCGTGCCACTTGCCCGAGATCCCCGGTGACATCACGGTGCTCGTCGTCCCGCCCGAAGCCGACGGGACGATCCGGGAGAGCTGCGATCCCGGGAGCGGCGCCGAGTCCGCGCCACTCGCGGCAAGCCGGGCCGAGTGCCCCGCCGACCTCACGAAGGAGCACGAGGACGAGGACGGCAACGTCGTCGGGCTCGTGGGCCGGCGAAAAATCGCAGTCGGCCAAGGAGAGGAGCTCGCGATCATCGACGCGCAATGGCTCCTCGATCAAACGCCGGGAAGCTTCCCCGAGTGCCGCATCGAGGCACGGCTTCCGCTCGAGGTCGACCTCGGGCCCGAGGGCCTCGAGCAGAACCTCGACGCCGCCCCGGAGCTCGAAACGCCGCCCGGCTGCAACATCGAGCGTCCTCCCGTGGCGCCCCGCCCGTCGAGCTACCGGCCGCTCGCGGCGAGCTTCGCGCCCGCCGACGACGTCCTCTACGTCGCCGACGGGAACGCCCCCGTGATCCACGTCCTCGATGTGTCGAATCCCTGCGCACCGGCAGAGCTTCCGTCGCTCCTGCCGAGATCGTTCGACGAGCCCGGGCGCGAGGTTTTGACCTCGAAAATCGCCGCGAGCCCGCTTACCCCCGACGGACGCCGCTTCGTCTACGCGATCGATTCCACCGATTTGCCGACGAGCCTCATGATGTTCGACGTGAGCCCCGGCTCGACGAACCGGACGCCGCTCGTGCGGCCCGGGTCGCTGCTCATCCCCGAGCCGCCGGATCGCATCCGGCTCGCGGCCTCGATCGCCGACGTCTCGTTCGCTCTGCGCGACCTCGAAGCTACTGATCCCGACACCGGCGTCGCCGAGAGCGGCGTGAAGTGCGATCCGGACCCGGCCATCGACGAGGACTCGCCGGGGGCGCTGCACCGGCCGACCTCCGACAAATCGCGCGGTGCTCAGCCGCGCCTGCTGCGCGGGCTCTTCGGGCTCGCGATGCTGACGACGGGTCACGTCGCGGTCATCGATGTCGACGATTTCGACGCGCCCTGCCGGCGGCCTACTTCGACGAATCCCGAGGGGACCACGGATTTTCGCGGCTGCGTGAATGACTCGTCGCTCGACGAAGCCCGCGCGAAGTTCGGCATTCCGGCGGGAGAATCGGTCTTTTACACCTCGAACGGGCTTGCGAGCGGCGGCGCCACCGTAACGAACGAGACGAGCTGCAACGCCGTCGCGCCTCACCGCCTGCGCTCCGCCTTGCTCGGCAAGACCAACACGACG
>DASUTR010000485.1:0-6690 GCA_036374535.1 Polyangiaceae bacterium | reverse complement strand
CGATCGTGCTGCCGCACGGCATGTCGTTGCGCGCGGCGAAGAATTGCGGCTCGAAGCCTTCGGCGCGACAAGCCTCGACGAAGACTCCCTGAGTCGCGCCGTCGGTTGCGTACGACTGGTTCGCGTTCACCTTGACGACGGGGCCCTTGCCGAGGAGGGGTCGGTGCTGCTTGTCGTGCTTGTCCGGGTAGTTCGGGTGCACGCCGTGCGCCATATCGACCGACACGAGGAACGAGCGCGCGAGGGCGCGGGCGAAGGAGTCGGCTTCCGCGCCGGGGTAAGCGCGCGCGACGCGTTCGAGCAAGCCGCGAAACAGCTCGGAGCGCGCGCCGGTCGTGCTCTGGCTGCCCACTTCCTCGTGGTCGAATAGCGCGACGACACGCGTCGCGTCCCCGGCGGTACCGGCGCCGGCGAGCGCTTCGCAAGCCGCGTGACAGGACGCGAGGTTGTCGAGCCGCGCCGAATGGATGAGCTCGCCGCTCGCCCCTCCGAACGTCGCGCCGCGGAGATCGAACAAGGCGAGATCGAAGCCGACGATGTCCGCGCGCGTGACGCCCTTCGTGGCGAGCGCTTCGAGCAAGAGCTCGTCGAACCAAGGTCCCGTTTCGCCGAGCCCGACGAGCGGGTGCAGGTGCTTTTCGGCGTTGACGACGAGCCCCTCCTTGTTCACCTCGCGGTTCAGGTGGATCGCAAGATTCGGGATCGTGCCGATCGCGCGCTCGAGTCTTACGACCTCGCTCGCGCCGCCCCGCAGCGTTACGCGGCCCGCGAGCCCGAGGTCCCGGTCGAGCCAGGTCGAGTAGAGAACGCCGCCGTACGGCTCGACGACGAGCTGGCGATACCCGCCGCCCGTGAGGCCCGGGTTCGGCTTGAGCCTCAGGTTCGGCGAGTCGGTGTGCGCGCCGATCATGATGAAGCCGGCTTCGGCGGGAGGCTTTTTGCCCAGAGCCACGGCGACGAGGGTCCCGCCGCGTACGAAGTAGCCGCGACCCTCGGGCTCCAGACGAAACGGCTCGCGTTCGTCGAGCTCGAGGAAGCCCGCGTTCGAGAGCCGTGCGGCGACCTCCCGGCAGGCATGGAACGGCGTCGGCGACGCGTCGAGGAACCGCACGAGATCGCGGAGAACGTCGTTTTGCGAGGCCGTCATGAAAAGAGCCTCGAGGATAGTACGGCGCGAGCGGGGGCTCGTGATAATCCATCGGCCGTGCTCACGCGCGACGTCTCCTTCGAGGGCTTTACCCACCGCCAGTGGGTCCTGCTCGGCCGTGCTTTTCGGCCGGAGGGCGTGGCTCGGCGCCATCCGCTCGACGAGGGCAAGGCCGAGGGGGAACGCCCCGAGCGCCCGCTCGGCGGCCTCGTAGCCGTCACCACGGGCAGCACGCTGCGAAAGCTCGTCAGCACCCGAAGCGGCCGAATCGAGGTGCGCGAGCAGCCGTGGCCCGAGGCGCTGGACGCGCTCGCAGCGCGACACGGAGCGCGCTGGGCAGCGGAAATCAACGCGGGCGCGCTCGACGAAGTTGCCGACCGCTTCGCCGAGCGCCTGTCGCGAAATCAGGACTTTCTCGGGCAAGCCCTGGAGCTCTTTTCGATCCTGCGCGAGCTCGAAGCGGAGCGCGCCATCAGCGTTTGGCCGTGGCCGCTTCGGGATTGGCCCGTTCCGAGCGAGCGCGCCGTGCGACGCGGGCTCGATCTGTTGTGCCCGTACGATCGGGCACTGGTACTCGGTATCTTCGACCAGGGCGAGCTCGCGACGTGCCTCGTCGCGCGCCGCCGCGACGGCGGCTTCGACCGCATCGTCGGCCCCGACGAGCTCCGTCACGAAATGGGGCTTCTTTCCGGCGACTTTCGGCGTGACTTTCGCCACCTCGCCAGCGCGGTCGAGGCGCGCGTCGCCAAGGTTGCCGTCGGTTGTTACGGTGAGCTCGCGACGTTCCAGAGGCTCTCGGTCGCCGATTCGCCCGGCGCGTGGGCCGCCGCCGTCGCGGCGCGCGAGATCGTGGTGTCGCCCGTGACGCCGGGCGCGATGCTCCCGCTCGGACTCGACGCGGGACGCGTCGCCTTTCGCGAGCTGCGGTCGCTCGCCGTGCGGCTCGGAGCGAGCGAGTGGCTCACGAGAGAGGGCCCGCTCGCGCAAGCGATCGCCGGCATGGAGCGGCCGGTCTGGCTCGATCGCGACCTCAAGGAGTTCCTGGGGTTCGATCCGTTGCGACTGCTCGGGGGGCTGTTCTCGAAGTCCGAGGAGCCGTAATGGCGCGGATGAGCCGCATCCGACGGCGGCTGACGATCGCGATGCTGGTCACGGCGATCATTCCGGTCGGAGTCGCCATTTGGCTGGCCTCGAAGATGATCCGCGACACCTCGGCGCGCTTCTTCGTGCCGGAAGTCGGCGCTCGTCTCGATCGCTCGCTCGGGCTCTACCAAGAGCTCGCTCGCTCGGTGAAGTCCGCCATGCGCAGCGAGGCGAGCGCCATGGCCGCCGATCCCGCTCTCGCGCGCGCCGTCGAGGCGCGCGACGCGACGGCAGCGAAGCGCGAGCTCGCGCGTATCTTCGGCGAGCACCCGGATCTCGTCTCGCTTTCGGTGCGCGACGGCGAGCGCGTCATCGCTTCGGTCGATCGCGGCACGCCGCTCGACCCGAAGAAAGAGAACCGCCTCGAGATCGTGCGCTCGCTCGGAAGCGCCGCGCCGTCGGCCCAGCGCGGGCCCCGCCCGAGCTCCGACGAGCTCGACGAACGAGCGCCCCCGTCGTCGCTCGACGACGACGCGGCCGGCGGTCCCGAGCTCCTCGCGGTGTTCGGCGCCGACAAGGCGCGTTTCGACGAGCTCTCCGAGGCCAGCGAATTCGTCGAAAACTACCGGCGAATCGAGCGGCGGCGCGAGTCCGACGAACGCGCCTACGTGCGCATGCTCGTCGTGCTGCTCGGCTTCACGATCGTGGCGGGAGTCGGCGTGGGCCTCCTGCTCGCGCGCACGGTTTCGCGCCGCGTCGCCGGGCTCGAGCGAGCGACGCGCCAGGTCGCCGGCGGGGATCTCAGCGTGCGCGTTCCGGAGGCGGGCAACGACGAGATCACGGCGCTCGCGCGCGCCTTCAATCGGATGCTCGCGGAAGTCGAGCAGAGCCGCTCGCGCATCGAGTACTTGCAACGCATCAGCGCCTGGCAGGAAATGGCGCGCCGGCTCGCCCACGAGATCAAGAACCCCCTCACGCCGATTCAACTCGCCGTGCAGGAAATCCATCGGCGCTACGACGGCGGCGTACCCGAGTACCGAAGGCTCCTCGACACGACGCTCGAGGTCGTCGAGGACGAGGTCGGAACGCTGCGCCGCCTGGTGGGTGAATTCTCCGATTTCGCGCGCCTGCCGCACGCCGAGCTCGAACGCGCCGACCTTGCCGAGTTCCTGAGGGATCTCGCGGACAAGCCGCTGTTCGCCGACGAGGAGCGGCGCACCGATCCCGAGCCCGCGCCCGGCGACGCGGTCGAGATCGACTTCGACATCCCGCCCGGCTCCGCGTTCGTCGAGATGGATCGGCAGATGCTGCGCCGCGTGATCATCAACCTCGTGCAAAACGCGGTGCAGGCCATTACGCGCGCCGGCGGTTCCGGACGTGTCCTCGTTCGCCTCGGCACCGAAGACGGCGACTTGGTGCTCGACGTCGAAGACAGCGGTCCCGGCATTCCCGACGACATGCGCCAAGCCGTCTTCGATCCGTACGTCACGACGCGCACGGACGGCACGGGACTAGGACTCGCCATCGTCAAGAAGATCGTCGTCGAACACGGCGGGACCATCTCCGCCTCGCAGAGCTCGCTCGGGGGTGCCAAGCTCAGGGTCCGGCTGCCGCCCGTTCCATGACGAAGCCTTCCGAAACCTCGAGGTCGGGCCTCACGGTGCTGCTCGTTCTCGGTGCCGCGGCGCTCGTCGGTCTCCTGGCGCTGCCTCGGTTCGGAAAGGATGCCCTCATCGGCTCGGAACCGCGGGATTTCGCGCTGCCACGGCTCGCCGCGGCGGGCGCGCCGGAGAGCGCCGTGCGCCTTTCGGACTTCTCGGGCAAGGCGGTGATCCTCGAATTTTGGGCGAGCTGGTGCGGGCCTTGCCGCGAACAGGGACCGATCGTGGATCGGCTCGCGCAGTCGCTCGCCGGACGCGGGCTCGCCGCGCTCGGCATTCTGAGCGGAGACGAACCCGAGGCTGCTCGTCGCTTCCTCGCGTCCCATCCGCTCGGCTATCCGTCGGTCGTCGACGAGCAGCGCGACGCCGCACGCGCGTTCGGCGTGCAGGCGCTGCCGACGCTCGTCGTACTCGATCGGGCCGGGCGCGTCGTCGCCGTGCGACGACGATTCGTGCCGGAGGCCGAACTTCGCGGCATCGTGGAAGCCGCGCTCGAAAATTGACCGAGACTCAGGGGCTTGGAAGCGCCGTGACGATTCCGACGGACGGCTCGAGCACGAAGCCGGTCGCCGGAAACATCAGCATCGCGTTGACGTTGAGCTGCAAGCCGAGCTCGTCGGCAATCCAGAGGACCCCTCCGGCCGTCGCGGTGCCGAAGCCCTGACCGAGCTTTTTCCAGGCGTCGAGCTCGGTTTCGTGCAGTCGATCCCACCCGAAGTTCGGGTTGCCCGAGACGCAGTCGTCGTACGTCCCGCTCGATGTGTCCCACTCCGCCGAAAGGGTGTCGGCGCAATCACGCCGCTCGTCCGTGAACTTGACGTCGACCTGAGCAACGCCCAAGCCCGCGCCGATGTACGCGCTGAGCCAATTTCCGAGCGGGAGAACCCACGCCGCCGCGCGGAGCTCGATGTGTGCGGGCAGGAACGGGGTGCCGCCCTGGCCTTTCGTGTGCGCCGGAAGCTCGTCGATATTGCCCGGCACGTCGCCGACCGGTTCCTGTCCGGCGGGCGGCCCTCCACCGAACGCGTAGCCGACGCGCGCGCCGATGGTCGCCGCGCGCGCGAGCGCGAAATCGTAGGAAACGAGCAGGCGCTTCGTCGCGAGCGTGGGACCGCTCGCGACCTCGTCCTTCAAGGGGAAGGGGGTGTGGAAGAAGGGTTCGTCCTCGGTTCCCGCGTAAAAACACGAGAAATTGTCGATTTTTCCATCGGGACCGCAGACGTTCGAGCCGTCGACGAAAGCGATGTCTTGCGCGAGGTGAAATCCGAGGAGATGGCGGGGAAACCAAGGCTTCGGCTCGGGCTTCGGCGCGCGGGCGGTGGCGGGCGGCGCGACAAGAGCCGATGCGGTGGGCCCGGGATTTTCGCGCAGCACCATGCCGGACATCGGATCGCGCACGAGATTGCCCACGGCGAGCGCGATGATGAGCGAAACGTCGCGCGGCTCGTTCGGCATCGGCAAGTAGCGATCGATGGCGCCGCGGCTCGTCCGGTAGCGCACGACGAGCCGGTGCGAAGTATCGACGAGCACGGTGAGCTCGCCGGACGCCTGGTCGGCCGACGTTGGGAGCGCGCCGCCGAGCTCCCGCTCGACTTCGACTCGGATCTCGGCTTGCGGCAGCTCCGCCGCCGACGCGTCGAAGACGAGCAGGGGCCTCCCGTCCCTCGCCCGAGCTTCGATCGCGACGAGCAGCATGCCGAGCCAGAGCAGCACCACGAGCCTCCACCGACCACCAGAGCCCATTGTTCCCCTTGATGCCCGGCGGGCGCTCGGGCGTTCACGCCGGAGCGGGGCGGACCGCTCCGGCCATTTCGCCCTCGATTCGCGCTCTTTTTCGCGGCGCATGAACGCTAGGCGACGCTGTGGGAATACCATGGTCGGGGGTTCCCCTTGCACACGCTGACTCTCCCCAAAATCGGCGCGCCCGAGGAGAAGTTTCTCGAGCGAGTGCGAAGCGGCGACCTCGAGGCGATCGCGAGAGTCTACGACACCCATCATGACGCGCTGTGCTCTTTTGCGAAGCGCCTGCTCGGCGACAGCCACGCCGCCGAGGATCTCGTCCAGGACGTCTTCCTCGTCCTGCCGTCCCTCGTCCATCGGCTCGAGGAGGGCGCTTCGTTGCGCGCGTTCCTCCTCGGCATCGCGGCGAACCGCGCGCGTCACTACCGCCGTTCGTGGCGGCGACGCTTGCTGTTCGTCGAGCGGCTCGGGCGCGAGCCCACGCCGCTCTGCGAAAGCCCGGAGCGCGCGAGCGAACGCAAATCGCTCGCTTCGGCGCTCGGGCGCGCCCTCGACGCGCTTCCCTTCGAGCATCGAGTCACGTTCGTTCTCCGCGAGATCGAAGGCTATTCGTCGCGGGAGGTCGCGCTGTCGCTCAAGATCCCCGAGTCCACCGTGCGGACGCGGGTTTTTCACGCGAAAGAGAAGCTCCGAGCCCTCCTCGGCGCGGAGGGCGCGCGATGAGCCACGAGCTGCTCGAGCGCTCGATGCAGGCGTACCGCGACGAGCACCCCGGGGCGGCGCTCGATGCGAACGCCATCCGCCGACGCGTGCTGCTCCGCGCCGGCACGCGACGGCGTCGAAGGCTCGTCCTGCTCCGCCTCGGGCTGCCGCTCGCGGCGACGTTCTTCGTCTCGGTAGCGCTCGCGGCGAGCCAATTCCCCTTTCCACGTTTCGACGAGGTGCGGCGCTGGCTCGGTGGCGAAGCCCCGCAAGCGACGGCCGGCGGGCCCGTGTCCGGGCGCCCGCCGAATCGAGCGCGCGCGCCCGTTCTCCCCCCACCGCAGGTCTCGACACCGT
>DASUTR010000484.1:0-3373 GCA_036374535.1 Polyangiaceae bacterium | reverse complement strand
GTGCCGGAGCCGCCGCGTGGATCTTGAATGCCGCTCACCCAGCGCGAGCCGTCCGGCTTCGTGCCGGCGCCGTAGAGATCGCCGCCGGCCTGGACGAGAAAGGACACGAGGCCGCCGTCGCGCAGGATGCGAACCGCCGCGTCGACGATGTAGCCCTTGGCGATGCCGCCGAGACCGAGCCGCTGCTCTTTGCCGATGCGGACCTTGCCGCTCGTGACTTCGACCTTGCGGAAGTCGACGAGTTTCTTGCGCGCGAGGATGTCGGCTTTCTTCGGCACCTTGGGTTCCGAGTCGCGGGCGTCGCCGAACTTCCAGACGTCGCTCATGGCCTGGAACGTGATGTCGAACGTTCCTTCCGAGAACTTGCCCGCAGAAATTCCCTTCTGAATCACCTCGAGCGCCTCGGGGCCGACGTCCACCCACTCGCCGTCGGCGCGGTTGATGCGGCCGACGTCGCTCGTCTCGCGCCACTCGCTGAGGAGCGCCTCGAGGCGCTGGATCTCGCCGAAAGCCTTCGCGAAGAGGGCGCGTGCGCCCGCTTCGTCGATGCGCTCGTTCGTGTAGGCGACGAAGGTCACGCTCGTGCCCATCGCGACCTCTTTCGCTTCGACCCTTTTCGGCTCGAGGGCCGCGACGCGGCGTGAATCCGCCGGAGCGGCCGTGCCGGCTCCGGGCTCGGCGTCCACGCGCGAGGCGTCGACGCTCGGGGCAGGCGGCGCGTCCCGCGCGGTCGATTGGCGCTGGCAGGCCGAACACAGCAGCGCGGCCAGGGCTAGCCCGAGGGCGGAGCGGGGCAGGTGCGGGCAAAAATCGGCCAAGGGTGTGCGTTCGGAGGCGACGAGACTATTGTACTCCCCATGCCGCTCGATCGCCGAGACATCGATCGCGCCGTCGACGACATCGAAGAACGGCTCGTCGCGCTGTCGCGTCGCATCCACGAGCACCCCGAGCTCAGCTTCGAGGAACGAAAGGCGAGCGGCTGGATCGCCGAGCTCGTCGAAGAGGTCGCGGGAGTGCCGGTCGAACGCCCGTTCGGCAATTTGGAGACCGCCTTTCACGCGCGGATCGGCTCGGGCTCGGGACCGCGCGTTGCCCTGCTTGCCGAGTACGATGCCCTGCCGGAAATCGGGCACGCCTGCGGGCACAACCTGATCGCTGGAGCGGCGGTCGGCGCCTTTCTCGCGCTCGCTCGCAACGCTTCGGCGCTCCGCGGAACCGTCGAGCTCTTCGGCACCCCGGCCGAGGAAAATGGCGGCGGAAAAATCCGCCTGCTCGAAGCCGGCGCGTTCCAGGGCGTCGACGCCGCGATGATGTTCCACCCCTTCGACCGTGACGTGCTCGCGCATCCGGCGCTCACGTCGCAACGGCTCCTCGCGACGTTCCACGGCGCGCCCGCGCACGCCGCGTTCGCACCGTGGGACGGTAGGAGCGCGCTCACGGCGTGCCTCGATACCTTCCGGCTCGTCGACTCGCAGCGCATTCGCTTTCGTGACGGCGTGCGCGTGCACGGCATCGTCACCGACGGCGGTCAGGCGGCCAACGTCATCGTCGAGCGCGCGCAGTGCGAATTTTCGATCCGCGCTCGCAGCGGCGCGGAGATCGAGCCGGTCGTCGCCACGGTCGAGCGCTGCGCGCGCGCCGCGGCGCTCGCTTCCGAGGTACGCGTCGAATTCGAGCGCGAAGTGGGCTACCGCGAAATGCAGAACAACCTCACGCTCGCGCGCCGTTTCGGCGCGGCGCTCGAAGCGCTCGGCCGCAAGCCTCGCGAGACCGACGATCGTATCGGCGCGGCGTCGACGGACATGGGCGACGTGAGCCTCGCCGTTCCCGCCATCCACCCCTGGCTCGCCATCTGCGGGGAAGGTGAGACGCTGTGCCATCAGCGAGCCTTCGCCGAGTGCGCGAAGAGCGAGAGCGGCTTCCGGACGATGCTCGTTGCGGCCAAGGCGCTCGCGCGCACGGCGCTCGATCTGTTCGACGATCCCGAGCTCGTCAGGGCCGCGCACGCCGAGTATCGAGCGGCGCGGAGCTGACGGCGCTCGGATGGCGGAAGATCGACGCGACCATTCCGAGAGCGACGCCGATACCGAGCTCGTCCTTCGCATGACGCGCGGCGACCGCGCGGCGCTCGGCGAGCTCTACGAGCGTCATGCCGGGCGCGTCCTCGCGGTGTTGCTGAGGATTCTGGGTGACCGGAGCGAAGCCGAAGACGTCCTCCACGACGTGTTCGTCGAGGCGTGGCGTCAGGTCGGGACGTATTCCAGCGACCGGGGAACGGTGTCGGCGTGGCTCTTACTTCGTGCGCGGAGTCGCGCCATCGACCGGCGCCGTTCGGCGCCGCGGGCCCGGTCGATCCCGCTCGAGGGGACGGATCTCGCGGAGCGGGGCGATCCGGCCGCGGACCCCGGCCGTATTCATGATCAGAAGCGCCTCGGCGGCGCGTTTTCCGTCCTGTCAGCCGAGGAACAGGAGGTCATTTTGCTCGGCTATTTCGAAGGCTTGAGCAGCACTGAAATCGCCGAACGCCTGGAAAAACCCGTAGGAACCGTGAAGTCCCGAACCCGCAGCGCTCTCGAAAAACTTCGGGGGACGCTCGGCCGAAAAGCCCGAGAGTCATGAAGAACGCGCCGACATCCGAGCCGGACCTGCTCGAAGAGCTCGAGGCCGAGGCATCGGACCTCGTCGAGCTACCGTTGGAGGCGGTCGCGGAGCTCGCTCGGAACGACTCGCCGCCCGCCGGTGCTCGCGAGAGGTTGCTCGGCGAGGTCTCGGAGCTGCCGCTCCGGTACGCGCCGTTCTTCGAGCGCTTGGGAGCGCTCTGGGATCTCACGGAAGAGCAGGTGCGCGCGGAGCTCGAGCGGTCGAAGGACCGGGAAGAGTGGCGCTTTACCGCGCTGCCGGGCATTCGTCTCTTCGACGTGCGCGGCGGCGAACGGACGAAGAACGCGGAGGCGCGGCTCGTCCATTTCTCGCCGGGGTTTCGTTTCCCCGTGCACCGGCACACGGGGCACGAACAAGTGTTCATTCTCGAGGGCAGCTACACCGACTCGAGCGGCGCCGTGTACCGCTCGGGGGATCTGCACGTGATGACCGAGGACAGCGAGCACGGCTTCGTCGTCGACGAAAAGGAGCCGTGTATCGCCGCCGTGGTCGAACAGGGGCGCGAGTTTCGCTCCGTGTTCTTGCGCGTGCTCTCGAAATTCGTGCGGGACGGCTGAACGCTCGCCCCGTCGTCGCGCCGCGGCGCCCATGGTTCTCGAAGCGAGCATCCCCGTGGTAGCTTGAGCTCGATGCTTTGCCGTTCCTCCACCGTCGTGCTCGCATCGGCCGCGCTCGCGGCGCTCTCGGCGTGTGGAGGCGCGGCTGCGCCTCC
>DASUTR010000483.1:0-3017 GCA_036374535.1 Polyangiaceae bacterium | reverse complement strand
GGCTCGCCGGACGCCGGCCCTTGGCTCGAACGAGCCCGCAGGAATGCCCCGAACGACGTGGTGCTGCAAAATCTTTCGAAACGCTGAGCGCCAGCCGACGGGATGGTATGAACGCTCATGGCGCCCGCCCGAGCCTCGACGCTGCCGCACGGCGCGCCGCGCTTCGTGGATCTCGTCGCCCTCGCGGAGCGCCGGCTCGCCGACGCTTTCGGCGGGCGCATCGCACGCTTCTACGCCTGGGGCATCGCCGGCAGCTACGCGTTCGCGCTGTTCATCGCCAAGGGACGCGCCGAAGCCATCCTCGCGCAGGCGCTGCTCGCGCTGTCGTGGATCCCGGCCGGGCTCGTCGCCCTGGGCGCCGCGAAGAACCAGGCGCGCGTCGACGACGAAAACGGCTTCGTCGCGCTCGTCCGCCAGCGCGGCTTCGACGCGCGCGAGCTCGAGGTGGCGCGCGTCGGCGCTGCGGTCCTTCGCATCGTGCGTGTGACGGGCTACCCGGCGCTCGCGCTCGTGCTCTTGCGCGCCGCCCTCGCGCGAGACGCGAACGCCGCCGTCGCGAGCGCGCACTCGGCGCTCGGCGCCACGGTGTACATTTCGTGTCTCTCGTTCCTGCTCGGAACGCTCGCGTGCGCGTCCGCGGTGCTTTCGGCGGGACGCGGGCGGATCACGTTGCTCGCGCTCGTCTTCGTTCCGCACGTCGCCCGCGCGCTGTTCCCGGGCATGCCGAGCGTTCCGGCGATGCTCGGCGCAATCCTCGAGCTCTTCTTCGGCCAGGGGGCGGCGTGAGCGAGCTCGTCCTGCAAGCGCTCGTCGACGGACCGCTCTTGGGCGTGAACGCGCGCTTCGCACCCGGGGTTTCCGCCGTGCTCGGAACCGATGCCGTCGCGCTCGCGACGTTCGCCGCTCTCGCCGCAGGCACGCGTGCGCCCCGCCGCGGGCTCGTGCTCGTCGACGGTAGCCCGCTCCATGCGAGCCCGGAGCTCCGCCGCGCAACGGCCGCGCTGTTCGCCGAAGAGTCCATGCCCGCGCTCGGAAGCGTGAAGGAAGCGCTCGAGGCAGTCTTCGCCGCTCGCGCGGACAGGCGTGACTCACGAGCGCTGCTCGAAGCCGCCGGCCTGCCCGATTGGCAAGCGCGAAATCCTCGCGACCTCGACGCCTCGGAGCGACGCACGCTCGCGCTGCTGGTCGCGCTCGACCACCCGCGCCCGCGGCTCGTCGTCTTGTACGAGCCGCTCGCCGCGGCGCGCGGGCTCGACCCGGGCTTCGTGCGCGAACGCCTCGCGCGCGCGGTCGAAGCCGGCGCCGTCATCGTCGTCGCGACGCAGAGCCTCGAAGACGCGCGCGTTCTCGAAGCCCTCCCCTGGCTCCTCCAGGGCGGCGTTCTCACGAACGTCGCGGGCGCGCCGCTCGGCGGGGCCCTCGACGGCGACCAGACGTTCGTCTTGGAAACGCCGGACGCGCGGCGGTTCGCGGCGGCGCTCTCCGGCGAAGCCGCGGTGCGCGGTGTGCGCTGGGACGAAGCGCACGCTCCGGACACGTTGTTCGTCTTCGGCAACGACACCGAACGCCTCGCCTCCGCCATCGCGCACGTCGCCGCAGAGTCCTCGCTGCGCACGCGAGGCGTCGCCTTGTCGCCGTTGCCGCTCGCCGCGTTGCTCGCGCGTCCGGCTGCACCCTTCGCGGGTCCGCCGGGCGCGTTGCCGCCGGCGGCGCCTTTCCCCGCACCGCAAGCGCCTGCGTACGCGCTGCCGCCCGGGCCGTACGCCGCGCCGCCCGGGCCGTACGCCGCGCCGCCCGGGCCGCACGCTGCGGAGCGTACCGCGCCGGCTCCGCCGGATCAGTCGGTGGGCATGCCGACGAGCTTCGCCGATCCGACGCGGCGTTCGGACGGAGGCGGGTCGTGAGCGCCGCGCTCGGCACGCGGCTCGCGTTCGCCGGCCTGTCGTCGCGGAGGCCCTGGGTCGCCGCGCTGCTCGGGGTGCTCGCCGTGCTCGTCGCGAGCCTGCTCGAACGGTCCGGAGAGCCGGCGTACGCCGCCGATCGAGCGCTCCTCGGACCGACGCTCAAGGTGATCGTACCGCTCGTCTGCTACGCGCTGTTCGAGGCGGTGTACCGCGCCGAACCCGCGCGCGCCGTCCTCGATCCCATCGCCCGACACGGCGCCGACCGGCGTCTGCTTTCGCTCGGAACGAACGGGGCGCTCGCGCTTTGCTCGGCGGGTGTCGCGGCCGTGCTCGCCGCGCTCGCCGCGCTCGCCGCGCGTGGCTTCGCCGATCCCGACGTGTTCGCCGACGCCGTCGCGAGCTTCTGGGGTGGGGCGCTCGTGGGCGCCGCGTACGGCGGGCTCTTCGCCGTCGCGTCGCTCTTCGGGCGTCGCGGTCGCATCGCCGCGCTCGTGCTCGACTGGCTCTTCGGCTCGGGCACGGGAACGTTCGCGCTCGTCTTTCCACGCGGGCATGCGCGCAATCTCTTCGGCGGGGAGCCCGTGCTCCAGGGCTCGCAAGCGTTTGCCGCGCTCGTGCTCGCTGCGCTCGCCGCTTCGCTGGTGCTCCTCGCCGCCGCGCGCGAAACGCGCTGAACGCACGGTGAAATCGGCCACGCGCCGCAAGCGCCGGGCCGTCTAGAGCACGCAAAGCCCGCGCCACGCGCTGGCGCGGTTCGTGCATTCGAAGCGGGGTCGGAGGTCTCCTTGAATCCTCGTAGCCCCCTCACGTTCGGCGCCCTGTTGCTCCTTTCGGCGAACCTCACGGCCTGCGAGCTCGTCAAAGGCATCTTCAAGGCGGGTGTCTGGGTCGGCGTGCTCGGCGTCGTCGGCGTCGTCGTGCTGGTCGCGCTCGCCGCCGGCATGTTTCGCAAATGAGCGGTCGAACGCGACCGATTCCTCGCCTCGACGGACGGTCGGTGGCAGAGTACGCCCGGAACCCTTGAACGGCATCGTCTGCGAGTTCGCGAGCTACGACGCTCTCGACGAAGCGCTCCTCACCGGAAACGAGGAGCAAGAGCTCCCCCTTCCGTGC
>DASUTR010000482.1:0-5322 GCA_036374535.1 Polyangiaceae bacterium | reverse complement strand
GGCATGAACAACGCCGGTTCCGGCTCCGACACCATCGCCACGAACACCGGCTACTCCGACGAGCATGCACGCGCGCGCCTCCTCGCGGATTTGATTCACATGGCGTTCGTCTGCGATCTCACGCGCGTCGCGACGCTCCAGATCACGTGCTTTCAGTCCCACATGAACGTCTACCCGATCACGGAAATGCTCGGGACACCGGTGCGCGCCGATTTGCACGAGTGCGGTCACAACGGCGACGCGGAGAACCGCGGCCAATTCCCGGTGAGCCTCTGCCTGCAGTGGCACGTCTCGCACTACGCGTACCTCCTCGACAAGATGAAGCGCACGCCCGAAGGGGCCGGCACGCTGCTCGACAACTCCGCGGTCGTCTTCATGCCGGAGGCTGGCCACGGCGTGCAGCTCAACGACGGCACGAGCGTCAACCAAACGCACTCGGTGGAAAAGATGGTGCTCCTCGTCGCGGGCCGCGCCGGCGGGCTCGCGCCGGGCCGTCACATCGCCGCCACGGGAACGCATCCGGGCAAGGTGCTCGTGAGCGCCATGCAAGCCGTCGGACACACGGGCAGCGCGCTCGGTGAAGTCTCCGGCAACGTGCCGGAGCTGTTCGGCTGACGCGCGGCGAACGTCGGGAACGCTCCAGACCCGCCTGCTCGCGGCAGCGCCGCCCGCGCGCGTCCACGAAAGTGCACCGCGCGTCGTCGCGGCGCCAAACGGCGCGCCGGACCTCAGCCGGTACGTAGCGGCCGTCTTCCTCGCCCTGGTCCATTCTCGGCTCGCGGCACACGTCAATCTCCGCGTATAGACTCGCGGGCGAATGGCCGACAGAGCCCGAGCCGACACCTTCGAGGAAGAGACCCGGCGCCTCCTCCAGCAGCGCCTGAAGCTCACGTTCAGCGTGCTTGCGGGCGTTTCGCTCTTCTACGTCCTCTCGGACGTGACGCAGATGCTGCTGTCGGCCGAAACGCGCCAGAGTCCGACGCAGGTCACGCTGCTCACGTTCGTGCTCGGCACGGTGATGGCGCTCCTCGCGTGGCGCTGCCGCGGGGCTCTGCGTTCGTCACGCGAGCTTTCCGGGCTCGATGCGGGCGCGATGACGCTGATAGGATGGGTGATGGCGGTGTCGATGACGCAAGTGACGCCGCCGAGCGAGGGCGCCGCGTCGCTCGTGCTCGGCGCGACGTACGTGTTCATGGCGCGCGCCGTGCTGCTTCCGAGCTCGGGGCGGCGCACGGCGTGGCTCGGCGTGGTGGCGCTCTTGCCCGCGGGGCTCGTGGCGACGTGGCTGCGCGTCGAAGCCTTCGCACCCGCCGGCCGTCCCGACGACTGGCTGATTCAGGGATGGCTCGCGATCAGGAACCTTGGCATGACGATCTTTCTCGCCGCGCTCACGTCGAGGGTCATCTACGGATTGCGCCGCCAGGTGCAGGAAAACGCGCAGATCGGTCAATATCGCCTGCGCGAGAAGATCGGCCAGGGCGGGATGGGGGCGGTCTACCGGGCGACGCACGCGCTGCTTCGCCGCGACACCGCGCTGAAGGTGCTGTTGCCCGATCGGGTCGGCACGGGGAGCTCTCGCTTCGAGCGAGAAGTAAAGCTCACGGCGCAGCTCACCCATCAGAACACCGTCGCCATCTTCGACTACGGGCGCACTCCCGACGGCGTCTTCTACTATGCCATGGAGTACCTCGAGGGAGGCGATCTCGAGCGCCTCGTCGAGTACGCGGGCCCGCTCCCGCCCGCGCGCGCCGTGCACATCCTCGAGCAACTCTGCCGGGCGCTTGCGGAAGCGCACGGCCTCGGGCTCATTCACCGCGACATCAAACCGAGCAACGTCATTCTCTGCGAGCGCGGCCGCGAGGGAGACATCGCGAAGATCTGCGACTTCGGCCTGGTGAAGGATCTGAATGCCACGAGCGACGCGGCGCTCACGCAAGACAATGCACTCACCGGGACCCCGCTTTACCTCGCGCCCGAGAGCATCAAGACGCCCGAGTCGGTCGGCGCGCGCGCGGATTTGTATTCGCTCGGCGCGCTCGCTCACTTCTTGCTGACGGGCGAGCCCGTGTTCGACGGCAAGAGCGTCGTGGAAGTGTGCGCGGCACACCTGCACGAAGCCGCTCCCGCGCCGTCGTCGCGGCGGCCTGGGTTACCCATCGAGCTCGACGCGATCGTCCTCCGTTGCCTCGAAAAGAAGCCCGAAGCCCGCTTCGCAGGCGCGCTCGAGCTCCGCGCCGCGCTCCTCGCGTGCAACGTCGGCGAGACGTGGGACGGCGCGCGCGCCGAAGCGTGGTGGGCGGAGCACCGGGAGGCATTCAGGCAGCATTGCGCCGCCCGCCGCACCGAAGCGGCAGGCACGGGCTCGCCTGCGGGAGGCGGCGCACGCGGCGCCCTGCGCGTCGACTTTCGCGAGCGTGAAGCGGCGAGCTTCGACTAGCGCGGCCGCGTGCATTCGCGGACGCGGTTACCGAATTTGCATGAAGAAGAGCCCGTCGCGCTCGAGCGCTTCGGGTTCGAAGTCGATGCCCGACCGCGCGAAGACGACCTTCGCCCCGCCGTCGGCGAGCCCAAACCGCCGCGCGTCGAGGATCTTCCCCTCGAGCAGGCGGGGCTCCGCGTCGTTGGCGACATCGATCATCTTCAGGTCCGCGACGACCGGGTACGTCTCCGGGTCGCTCGAGTTGTCGGCGAAGACGATGGTCGATTCGTACGCCGCGACGGCATCGACGACGTTCTCCAACACGAGCCGCTCGTTACCTTCCAGGTCGACGACGTGGAGCGTTGCGCCCGTGGGCTGCCGGTCCGTGAAATAGAGCACGAATTGCCCGTCCGCGGTGAAGGGCGAGCGCGAAAGCTCGGCTATCGGCTCCTCGATGAGCACGATGGGCGCTGCGTCCTGCTCGCGCGTCGGCACGAGCAAGAGGTCGCGCCGCGTGCCGCCCTCGTACGTGACCGTCGTCGAATAGAGAGCGTGGTCGTAGCGCGGGTCGTAGCCGATGGGCTGCGAGTAGCCTCGCGTGACGACGGGGACCGGATCCACGTCGGGCAATTCGCTGCGGCGGAGCTGGTCGCCCACCGTGTAAAATACCTCCGAACCGTCCGGCACGATGAGCCCGCGGCTGACGCTTCGGTCGACGAACTGCGCTTCGCCGTCCATCCAGCAGTAGGCCTCGTACGCGCTCGACTGGAAGAAGACGCGCTCGCCCTCGGCGTCCGCCGACCAGTTCGGAAGCGCGTCCTCCGCGATGACCGTCGAGACCCACTCCTCGCCGTCGAGCTCGAATCGTTCGATCGTCGCCGCCCGCGTCCCGGCTTCGCAAAAGCCGACGAACAACCGCTCCCCGACGAACCCGATGTTCGCTGCGCACGTTTCTTCGGAACCGCGTCCCATCGACTCGACGAGCACTTGGGAGGTTCCGAGCTCGGTCGAATACAGCACGAGATCAGCGGTTTCGTCGCCGATGTTCGACGTGTACACGATCGCCGAGCCGCTCTCGCTCGCAGCGACGAGGGTCTCCGCGTACAAGGCTTCGCCGAGCGCTTCGGCGCCGGCTTCGGTCCAGACCGTGAGCTCGCCGAGATTCGTCGTCCAGTCGATGTCCGCCCAGTTGAACACCGCCCTCCCGCGGATGAGCACGGTCCCGGGGCGATCACTGATGGTTTCGACGCTGCCGCCCTCTTCGAGCTTCACGGCATGCAGCACGTTGCCGCCGCGATAAACCGCCCAGCCGTCGCTCGTGACTCCCGTGAGCGCCGTCTGACCCTGCGCGAGTTGAACGGGCTCACCGATGTTCGGGCTACCGCCCTTCGACCCGCCGCCCGATCCGCCGCCACCCGTCGACTTCCCGCCGCCGGAGCCCCCGGAGCCGCCGGACGACGAGCCTTCTCCACCGTCTTCCGGCTGCGACCCGCCCGAGAACGAACTCGAACCGCCCGAGCCGCAGGCAGTGACGAGCAACGTGAGGAAGAGAGCTAAGCTCGAGCGCATGTCGGTTCTCCGGTTTGGGGCAACTGCCGCGCGTCTCCCCGATGCAAGTTCGTTGCCACGGCCGTGCCGCAATTTGGTGCCCGTGACTCCGAACACATGAGACCGCGCAGGCAGCCGCGTTTGCGCCGGCTCGCGGCTTTCGAGGCCGCGCCGCGCACACGGCGGGTTCCCCCCAGGCGCCGGCGCTCGGCCGGCACGTCGCACCTGGCCTCCGCGAAGTTGTCACACCGCGCGGCCGATTGCCTCGCCTCGTCGCGTCGCATCAGCTCTTCGACGTCGCGGAGGCGCGTTCTCACCTACGCGGCGTGGAAGCCGCGTCGCACGCCGATCACTGGATCACGACGGCCGCGCGCGATCCGTCGCCGCTTCGAGAACCTAACTACCCGTGCAAAGCACGGTGACGCGCCCCGGGTCGCCGGAGCACGAACACGTCGTTCCCGACTCGCACGGATTCTCATTTCCGCCGCAAAAACACGCGCAATCCAGACTCCGGCAGCTGTCGAAGAAGGGCTGGCACTCGCGCTGTTCGGGTCCACCGGAGCCTTCCGGCAACTTACGAACGCAGTACTGCTGACCTTGCCCGCACCGAAGCGAGCCGCACTCGAACGAGCCCGTGCCAATCGTCCCACCCGTGCCGATCGTCCCGGCCGCTCCGCCCTTTGCTTCCGTCCCCGCGCTCGAGCCGCCCATACCGGCGACGGCTCCACCCATTCCACCACTCACGCCGGCTCCCGCGACGCCGGCGCTTCCACCCGCGCCACTTCCACTCGCGCCGCCGCTCGCTTGACCGCCTCCGCCGGAGCCGCCCGTGACCGTGCCACCCGTCGCTGCGCCCCCGCTTCCGCCGACCATGGAGCCGCCGTTCCCGCCGTTTCCCGAATCGTCACCGCCGCCCGAGAAGAAATCCGTCGGCGTGCTGCTACCGCAGGCCACCAAAGCAAACGCGGCGAACACACGAACGGCACGTGAATCGAAATCGGTCATGAAGCACCCGGCGGACCGCGGGTATGTAACACGCGCTCGGCGTGGAGACCCGGACGGACGCGGGAACCGCGGCGAAAATCTCCTGCGATCGGGTTCTGGCGGGCGAAAACCGTCGCAATGGTACAGGACTTTTCCGTGAAACGCGGAGCGTGCGGCGGCTCCCTCGCGCACCCCTTCGTCCTTCTCCGTGTTCGATTCGCACGCGCCCGGGAAAATGGTCCCGCAAAACCTTCACCCGTGATCTCACGTCCAGTCGCCATCTCGAGACGTCTTCCGTCTGCTTTGCCGGCACGGTGAGACGCCAGGTTCAGCCACGACGACCGTCGTCGCTGCTCGGGTCGCTCGCGCTC
>DASUTR010000481.1:0-2385 GCA_036374535.1 Polyangiaceae bacterium | reverse complement strand
ACCTCGCGAGCTCACGCGAGGCTCGTACACGTCATCCCTGCGGGGCTTGGCGTGCGAGAAAAACCGACCAGGCCCGGTGCGCCCACCGTAATCAGGTCTGATCAGGAAAGGGGTTCTCCGATGTCCATCAAAGCTCGTTCGTTCGCTTCCATTGCGTCCTTGTGCACACTGTTCTTGTCGAGCCATGCCGGAGCTTTCGAGCTCGTGTACGGCGCGACTCCGGAAATAGACAGCGGCGCGCGCGGCGTCACGCCCGTGCAGTTCTGTCCCGGAGGAGGTTTCGTTTCGGCCGGAACGCGCCAGACGGCCGCCGCTTCCGACGTGTACGTCGTCCGCACCTCGCTGGCGGGCTTCACGGTGTTCGAACGCCGCTACGACGTCGGTCCGGGCTCGATCGACCGCGGCAGTTCCATCGTCGAGCTCCGCAACGGAAGCGGCTTCGTCGTGGTGGGCACGTCCGCGGTCCCCGGCGGCACGGACGACGTGCTGCTCATTCGCACCGACTGCCTCGGAAATCCGGTGTTTACCGTCACGTACGGCAGCCCGCTCCGTGACTCCGCGACCGACGTGATCGAATCCGTGAGCGGCAACGCCGCTTTCGGGACGGCCGCGGGGGACCTCGTCATTTCGGGAACCACGACCCACCCCGCAGGCAACAACACCGACGGCCTGCTCTTGCGCGTTCGCAGCAACGGCGCGCTAATCTGGCATCGTCGCTACGACGTGAACAGCGTCAACGAGGCCTTCGCCTCGCTGACCGAGGCTCGACCATCGCTCGGGAGCCCGACCGGCGACATCGTCGCGGTTGGAAACTGGAGGAGCGGCGCCGCGCCCGATCAAGGTTACGTTACGCGCGTGAGCGGCGATACCGGCGCGATCGGCGGAGGAAATACCTGCGCCGCGATCTACGGAGGTCCGGACACGGATCGTTTCACCGGCGTCGTCGAATCGCGCGTGGGAGCCACGGCCGGCCAGCTCTTGTTCACCGGGAGCAGCTTTTCCGCGGCCCAGGCCAACGACATCTATCTCGTGCGCTCCCAGCCCAATCCGTGCTTCTCGCTCGCGCAGCGTCGCATCGGAGCACCCGCCGCGGCCGCGCTCGGCGACGAATCCCCGTCCGACATCAAGCAATTGACGGCTGCGATGGGCATCGGTCCGACCGGCGCGCTCGTGCTCACCGGCAGTGTCGGTGCGACCGGTACCAATGCCTTCGACGCCTTGCTGCTCTCGGCGGACATCACGACCTTGATTCCGATCACGGGCCGTCGCTACGGCGATCACGCGGGACGGCGCGATCAGGGTCTGTCGCTCTTCCAGGTGCCCGCCGCCTTCGGATCGGGCATCGTCATCTCCGGCACCGCCGATAGCGACCCCCAGGGCGTCGGAGACGCGCGCGATCTCTACCTCGTCCGCACGGACGTGAACGGCAACACGAGCTGCAACGCCGGGATCGCAATGCCGCACACCGCCGTTCTGTTTCCGCCGACAGCGCTGGCGCCCCTGTCCGCGCCGATTCTGACGGCCGTCCAGCGAGCCGTCGCAGCGCCGTCTCAGAACACGCGGTATCAGAGCTGCCCGTAACGCGCCCTGCCGCGGGTGGATCGAACCCGGGAGGCCACCGCGCCTTCCGGGTTCGCCCGTAGCTCGCGAACGCGCGGTGCCTAGAGCGCAGTCGCGCACGTCGCTCGCCCGAGCGCCCGGGGCCGGCCCGTGCCGCGACTGGGAAGAGGTCGCCGAATCGGCTAGAAAGAGCAGGAGCTCGAGCGTGAGCTCGAAAGGTTTTGGTGCCCCGCACTCTGCTCGCGTGCTCCCTCGTGCTCGCGCTTGGTGCCGTCGAGGGCGCGGCGTTCGCGAACGGGCGTTTTCCACGGGCTCAGCGCCTGATCGAAGACAACGGCGACGCCGAGCGACTCACGCTCGCGGCGACGTACGGCCTGCTCGTGACGAACGACCGCGGCGGCGAGTGGCGGCACGTCTGCGAGCTCGCCTACGCCTTCTCGAGGGACGAGCTCGATCCGCTCGTCGAGATCCCGCCGGACGGCTCGATGCTCGTCACGGCGGCGCATTCGTTGAATCGCGCGCCCCGGCCGTTTTGCGCGTTCGAGCCCGTCCTCGGTGGGGCGGGCACCGAAACCGTCGTCGACTACGCGCTCGACGCGAGCAATCGAAGCCGGGTGCTCGCCATGCACATGAGCAGCGGCGACGAGGGCATCGTGAACTCGCTCTACGAGTCGCTCGACGCGGGCCGGACCTTTGCGCCGTTCGGGACGCCGCTCCCGGCGGCGGATGTCGCGTTCGCGGTGACGCTCGACATCGCTCCGAGCGAGCCGAATCGGATCTACGTGTCGGCGGCCGGCAAAGCCGAGGCCGAGCTCCTTCTACGCT
>DASUTR010000480.1:0-3343 GCA_036374535.1 Polyangiaceae bacterium | reverse complement strand
GCGTTCCCTCGGTGGTTCCCTCGACGGATACCGTGTAGGCGCCGACACTTGCCGAAAGCACGGGCTGAAGGATACCGCCGCGATCGAAGCGAAGCCCGACGTCGACCGTGCCGAGCCCCTGCTCGACGCGCGCCTCGCCGCCCTCCGTGCGAATCACCTGGCCGCTCGCGAGCGCGACGAGTGTGGCGCCAAGGTCCACGACGAACGGCGCGCCGCCGACGGCGCCCGCCGGAATGGTCGCTCCACCGCGCAGCCGTGGCGCGACGCTCGCGCCAATTCCTTCGAACCCTTGCAGGAGCGCGGCTCCAGCCGCGATGCGGCCCCCGACGCCTGGCTCTTTCGGCGGAGGCGGCGGAGGTGGAGGCGGCTCCGGCGGGGGCGGCGGTGGCGGCGGCGGAGGGTCCGGTGGACTCGAGAGCTGAAGCTCGGCGAGCCGCGCTTTCAGCAGTTCGACTGCTTGGATGGCAAGTCGCCGATAGCCGCGCCCTCCCTCGTCGGCCTGGACGGGCAGGCTCTGCACGAACGTCCGGCGAGAGAGGCGATCGGAGAGCCAGAGCTCGATGCGCTGGGGATCGGTGCCTTCCGCAGGCTTTTCGAGCACGAAGATGACCGCCGCGGGAGAAAGCTCGCGCCCGACCGTTTCGCTCACGACCGCCGGATCCCCGTCCACGGCCGGGAGCAACACCACCTCGAATCCGGCCGCCGTGAGCTCGCCCCGCACCCGCGCGAGCACCTCGCTGCTCGCCTCGTCGGCGTTCGGCTGTTCCAACAATACGACGCGGTGGCGGTACTGCGCGAACGCTCCGAACGTCACGAAAAGGGCGGCAAGAGCGAGCGCCGCCGCTCGCCGAACCGCCGAACCCTTCATGGGCTCGGTCGACTCGGCTCGTCGAGAATCTTCTTGGCGGCCGCTGCGTACGGGCCGTTCGGATAGCGTCCGAGGTAGTCCTCGGCGAGCGATCGCGTCTGCTGCGCGCCGCGCTTTCCGTAGACGAGCATCATCTTTCGGCCGAGCGCTTGCGAGGCGTACGAGCCCTTCCCGCTTTCGGCGAGGTAGCGGTCGTACCATTCGATGGCGTCGCCGCCTTCGTCCTCGGCGATCCGGCCGAGGAAGAACGCCGCTTCGACGGCGGAGCGCGACCCGGGGAAGCGAGAACGCTCGGCGAGCAGGACGCGACGAGCGAGCGCGGTGCGGCGCCCGTACCGTGCGGCGTCCGCGAGAGCGGAAAGCTCACCGAGCGGGGCCGTCGCGATCGTGTGATCGAGGCCGCGCTTCTCGGCTTCGTCGAGCACCGCCGCGAACTTTCCTTGTGCGACGCTCTTGGCCCAGCCGAGCTCCGGGGGCGGTGCTTTCGCGCCGGCGCCCGCGCCGTTCGCTGCGACGGCGGCAGGCTCGTCCGCAGGGCTCGAAGGAGCGACCGGCGGCGCCGCGGCGCGAACGCCGGACTTGATGTCCTCGACGACGACCTTTTGCGTACCGAGGCCACCCGAGAGCCGCTGGCCGCGCTTGAGCGCGATGCCGCCACCGGCAATGAAGGGTCCTTCGACGATGACGGAGCCGCTCTGCATCGCAAGCTCGAACGATTGATCGCGCGGCGACCAGCTCACGTCGAACGCCGTGCCCGTGACGTGAACCGTGTACGGACCGGCGGCCACCGTCCACACGGCGCGTGGCTTTTTCGCGATGGCGACGCGCGCGCTGCCGACGAGGCTCACGCGCCCGCCGTGCGGCGTCACTTCCGAAACACGCGCGTCGGTGCCGGGCTCGAGCGAGAACTCGGAGCCGTCCGAGAAACGCACGGCCGTCCGCTTGCCGCCGACGATGTGGTCGCCGTCGACGACCGCGCCGTTCACGACGGTGTACGTGATGGCGGGCTCACGGAAGCCGAACCATGCCGTGACGGCGAGGATCACCAGGGCCGCCATGAGCGACCCGCCAATCTGCGCGCGGCGGCGGCGCGCAACGGCGCGCTCGGTGAGCTTCTGCTGGACGCGGAGAAAGCTCCCGTCGTCGCGGCCCCGCGCAGCGGGCTCGCCCCCGAGGCTCTCGTGCGCGAGACGCGCGAGACCGGTCACTTCGTCCGATGCTACGACCGCGGCGATCATGGCTTCTCTCCCCCACGCAAGCCCGCAAGGTATTCGGCGAGGAACGGATCACGCCCCGCGAGCAGCGCGATGCGGCGGTAGGCGCGCGTGAAGCGCCGGCGCGCCGTAGGAACGGAGGTTTCGAGCGCGCTCGCCACGTCAGCCACCTCCATCCCGTCGATGAAGCGGAGCACGAACGCCGCTCGATCCTTCGAGCCGACCCGGTCGAGAATTCGGTAGAAGTGGAGCAGCGCCTGACGCGATTCGGTGTTCGACTCGACGACTCGAATGTCGGGGAGTTCCCCGGTGTCGCCGAGACCGACCCAAGCTCGAACCCGTCGCCGCCTCACCTGGTAACGCACGGTACGTACCGTGATCGCCACGATGAAGGCCTTCAGCGCCGCGGGATCGCGCAAGGTGTGCGCCTTCTCGAAGAGACAGACGAACACGTCCTGCACCGCGTCTTCGGTATCGCTCGCCGGTCCGAGCGAACGCCGAACGATGCGGCGAACGAGCGGCGAGAACCGCGCCCAAGCCGTTCGCGGCGCATGAGGATGCCGTTCGATCAGCGCCCGCGCGAGCGTCGCGTCGTCGACTTCCGTGAGATCGGAATTCGCATCCGGCGCCGGTGCGGCACGGACGGAAGAAATTGGCCTCGGGGGGGCAAACATGTCCGGAGAACCCACGGGGCGACCCGGCAGCCGTCGGTTCCTTATTCGGTACCTCATGGCCCATGTTTCCGCAAGGCAACAAGCCCATTCTCAACGGTCTTTCGTCCTTCGTTCCGCGGGAGCAGCTCTCGCTGGTCTGATCTTGGCTCTCCCGCATGCCGTTTCAGAGACCAAGTGGGCAAGCGGCGGATCACAAAAGCGCGCGAGGCGCGAACTTTCTCGCGCTGCTTCGAACCCAACTCGAAGAAAACCCCTTCGATCATCAGCATTTCGATGTGGAAGCGGTCCCGCAAGGGGCCGTGTAGGTCCGTGGCGGAGCGGCTCACACCTCACTCGCAGCGAACGTGGTTTTTGCGCCCCAAATCGTGATCAAAGGCCGCGTTTGCGGGCATACAAGCACCGGGGGGGGGGCACGGATCCTCGACTGCCATGCCTGGGCGCGCCGCTCCCGCGCGACGCCGCGTCGTTACGGCACGCTTTCGATCGGCAGATGCTCGAGCACGATGCCGAGTTTCTCGCTCAGCGAGAAGATGCGCTCGTCGCGATAGAACTCCCCGAACACGATGCGCCGAATGCCGGAGTTCGCG
>DASUTR010000479.1:0-2691 GCA_036374535.1 Polyangiaceae bacterium | reverse complement strand
TGGGCTAGAAGAAGCGGTGCGCCGGACGCGCGGGGGACGAGCAGCGCCGATTCGCCGACGCCTTCGAGCACCGCGGGCTCAGCCGCGAAGGTCCCGCTCGCATCCGCATGGTACAGGCGAACGCGCTGCGCCGCGCGCTCGCCGACCGCGAGGAGCCAGCCGTCCGGCACGGGGGCAACGCTGATGGTGTCGTATTCGGCGAGTGGCTGTTCGAGCGGAACCAACTGTTCCGCGGCGGGAGCATCGAGGTCGTTTTCGTAAAGCGCGAAGGTGAGGGTCTCACGGGTCTCGCCCACCCACAGCGCGGCGAGCTGACTGTCGCTCGCCGCCAGCAGAAGGTCTTGGGGCTGCGTGTCGCTCGGGTCGACCTCGCAGGCGAGCAGCGTGTCGTCGGGCTCGGCACAGACACGGCAGGCGCCTTCGTCGATCGTGCATTGCTCGGTGCACGCGAGCGCGCCGCTTCCGTGCCCTCGCGAGGCGCAGCTTTGCGCCCCGAAGTCGTCGCCATCGCAGTGTTCCGAATACGTCTCCCGGTCGTTCGAATTCTCGGGGGCCGGGACGAACCGGGGCCCGCGCTCGGTCTCTTCGATGCGACACGAATCGCGCGCGCCGTCTCCGCAGGTGTTGCCGCACAGTGTCCAAAACGTCGTGCAGCGACCGGAGCGGCAGCCGGCGGTGATCGCGGAAACAGGCACGCCGAGGGTGGGGTCTACGTCCGCCGCGATCGGGGCGATGCCCTGGTGTCCCTCGCCGCTCGGACAATCGGACGATTCGCTCGGCATGCTGCACGCCGTGGCAAGCTCGTCGAACGCCTCGAGCTCGCCGGCGTGGATGCCGAGCGCAGGGCTAGAAAATGGTCCTCCGTTCGCGTCGCCGCACTGCCAGCGAACCGCAACCGCGCAGTCCTCGTCGATCGCGCAAGAATCGTCGAGCGCATCGAAACGCCGGTCGCACTCATCGCGAGACAGCGGCGGTCGTGGCTCACCGGTCGACGTCGCGCGCTCGCTGTTTCCGCAGGCAACGGCGAGCGCCACGGCGAGCGCCGCAGCCATCGCCGCGTGCCTTGGGCGCCCCGATCGTTGTGCCATGTGTGCCAAGGCCGGATCCGCCTGTCGTGGAATCAGCCCTGGTGAGGGCGTTCGCGACTGCATGCCACCCCGAGAGAGCACGCAACGTGCCAACCCGCGCTTGTTCACTTTCACCCTCCGGGAGCGCTCGTGTTATGAGCGTCCCGCGGTCTTTCATCACAGGGAGTGGAGCTCATGAAATCTCGTTCGGGCGGTTGCGGGGTACTTGCGCGTTCTTTCCGCGGCGCGGCACGGTTCATTCTCTTGCTCGCGTCGCTGCTCGCCGCCGCCGGCTGTAGCGCGACGCCGGAAATCGAGCCGCTCGCCACCGAGAGCGACGAGATCGTGAACGGCACGAACGTGTCGGCCGCTTCGAACCCGAAGACGGTCGCACTCTATCACCAGGCCGTCTGCGAGGCGGGCGCCTGCTGCTCCCCCGTGGGGCAGATGTATTGGTTCCCGCGTCCGTGCTCCGCGATGGTGCTGCGTTCGCTGCCCGGCGAGACGTGGATTCTCACCGCGCATCATTGCGTGACGAGGAACGGTGAGATCGACGGCGCCATCCTTCAGCCGACGCAGCTCAGGGTGAATACTTCACTGACCCCGGGGCTCGCTCTGCCGAATCCGCCGGCGGGCTCGTTCGTGCCCGACCTCGTCGTTCCAGAGCTCGCTGCCGACCTCCCTGGCTACGACATCGCGCTCGTGCGCGTTCCTACCGCCGTGCCGGTGGGGTCGCGGCGCGTGTCGCTGCCGATGAACGACAAGCTCAATACGTCGCAGAATGTGGTCGCTTTCGGGTACGGTCGCTTCGTCGAGACGAGCCCGCCCCACTGCGAAACCGGCGCTTCGGGAGCCGGTGTGCTCCGCACCGCTCAGAACTTCCGCGTGACGAGCGTCTGCACGGGCTGCGGCGCGTTCGGGTCCTACGAGTACTTCGATAGCAACGCTTCGGGTCAGTCCGTCTGGCGCGGGGACTCCGGCGGGCCGAGCTTTCTCCAGTCGACGCTGACCGAGCCGTTCCTCGAGGTGGTCGGCGTTCACAGCAGCGGCTGCCTCGGTTGTGACGCGGACAGCGCGCGCGTGGCCGGCGCGATGAACTTCATCGCCTCGTACCTCACGTACTTCTACGTGAGCGCGAACAGCAGCCCTACGTTCAACCTGGGCGTCGTGGGAGCGATCACCCGGGGAGCGCGCGTGACGACGCACGCCGCCGGCGACTCGCTGAACACGCGTTGGTTCTACGAGCGCTCGACGCGACGCATCTACACGCGCGCCGCGAACGGTACGCGCTACTTCCTCACGGCGTCGGGCATGCCGGTCGGAGGTTACCGGTTCACGTACATCACGGACCTCTCGGTGGGCGGCGGTTCGCAGACCTGGGACCTGGCCCTCGATCGGCTTTGGAACCTCGCCCCCGGGCCGACGGGCTCGGAGTGCTTGCGTGAATCGCCCACGTTCGTCGCGGAAGTCGGACCCTGCACCGGCGGGCCCACGCGGACATTCAGCTGGCATCCGCATCCCTGAAACGGCGGTGAACTACGTTCCCAAATCCCGGCTGACTGCAGAGCGACCTAACAAAAAGATCCCTCCCCCTCCACCTGCCCGTTCCCTCCGCCTCGTTCCC
>DASUTR010000478.1:0-3766 GCA_036374535.1 Polyangiaceae bacterium | reverse complement strand
TGCATGCTCGTTTGCAAGAACGGCGACGAGCAGGCGAGCTGTCCTTCGGGCATGTCTTGCTACGTGTACGAGGGCACGCCCACGGGGTATTGCCTGTGGCGCTGAAGCTCGTCGCGCCCGTCTTCGTCGCTTCCTGCGCGCTCGCGCTCGTCACGGGCGCCTGCGAAACGAAAGACGAATCGGGGGGCCTCCGTTCGGTCGCCTCCGGCGGAAGCGCGGGAACGCAGAATCCGATGATCCCCGCCGGGGGTTCGTCGGGCACCGGCGGTTCGAGCGCGGGTGGGACGGGCGCCGTTCAGGGCGGTGAGGGAGGAGAGGGGAGCGATGCGTGCAGTACGCTCGCGGGCCTCGGCGAATGCGGCGGTACCCGCGTCGAGGCGACGCTCGCGCCGGTGAACGTGCTCCTCGTCGTCGACAAGTCGGGCAGCATGACGGACCAACCCGAAGGCTTCTCGCTCGACAAGTGGTCCGCCATGAAGGAAGCGCTCGGCGCCGCGCTGTCGGGCGCGCCCGAGTCCGTCCGCTTCGGGCTACTCGCCTACCCGTACGCGACGGCGCTCCCGATCCCGCTCGATTGCGACGGCGAGCTCTGTTGCTCCGTGCCCGACGGCGGCGAGGCGATCAACGTCGCGATCGGTCCACGCAGCGCAGCGGCGATCGGTGATGCGCTCGGAGAGACGTCGCCCGGAGGCGGCACCCCGACGGCGGCCGCGCTTGCTCGAGCGCTCGACTACTTCACGCTCGGAGAGGGACGGCAGCTCGACGGCGACCGCTACGTGCTCCTCGCGACGGACGGCGGGCCCAACTGCAACGCGGGCCTTGCGTGCGACGCGAGCTCCTGCACGCCCAATCTCGACGGCGCGGCGCAGTGCGCCGGCGTGAACTGCTGCGAAGGAGCCGGCGAATTCTGCCTCGACGACCAGGCCGTCGTCGCCGCCATCGAGGCGCTTCACGCGGAAGGCATCTTCACGTTCGTCGTCGGTATTCCCGGAACCGAAAAGTACACGCCGTCGCTCGACGCGTTCGCGCGCGCGGGCGGAGTTCCCCGGGTCGGCGCCGAGCACGAGTACTTCGCCGTTTCGGCGGCTAGCGGCGTGAGCGGTCTCACGAGCGTGCTGAAGAACATCACGACCGAGCTCCTCCGGTCGTGCGAGATCGCGCTCACGGATCCTCCCGCGCAACCGAGCCTCGTGAACGTGGCCATCGACTGCGAGGTGCTCCCGAAGGAGGGAGAATCGGGTTGGCAGTACGACGACCCGGACGCGCCGGTGAGCCTGCTCATCGGCGGACCCGCGTGCGACGACATCAAAGCTCACGGCGCGCGGCGGATCGACGTGGTCTACGGCTGCACGACCATCCGCTGACGAAAGGAGCCGCCACCATGCTTTCAGAAAAAGGTTCCGCTCTCGGGCTGCTCTTCGCGGCGCTGGTCCTCGCGCAGGCCTGCAGCGACGAGAACGCGACGGATGACACCGGCGGCACGAGCGGCACGGGCGGCACGGCGCGCGGCGGCTCGACGGCAACCGGCGGGCGGACGAGCGGTGGCACGGCGGGCAGCTCGGCGACGAGCGGCACCGCAGCCACGGCTTCGGGCGGAAGCGCCGCGGGCGGACGCGGCGGGACGACGGGTAGCGGTGGCTCTTCGGGCGCCTCGTCCGGCGATATCTGTCCCGGCGTTCCACTCGAGGACGCGGACGGCGGCGCCGGCGTCGAAGCGTGTCGCGGCGTCTCGTACGAGGCCGAATCCGTCCCCGTCGATCTCTACTTGATGATGGATCGCTCCATTTCGCTCGCCGAGGTCGACGAAGCGACCGGCAAGACACGCTGGGAGTCGCTCCGCGTCGCGATCGCCGCGTTCATCGACGAGGCGGACGACCAGAACCTACGCGTCGGACTCGGCTTCTTCGGCCGAACGGGCGGCAACGACGACGCGCTCGATTGCGATTCGAGCTTCTACGCGTCTCCCGCCGTCGAAATCGGCGAGCTCTCCGACGTCGGCCCCGACGTTCTCGACGCCCTGTCCGCGATCCAGCCCGGCGGCTTCACACCGACGGGTCCGGCGCTCGCCGGTGCGCTCGAGCACGCGAGCGAATGGGCCGCGAACGCGCCCGGTCGCGCCACCGCCGTCGTGCTCGTCACCGACGGGTACCCCACGCAATGCGATCCGCGCGGCATCTCCGCCATCGCCGACCTCGCCGAACGGGCGCGCTCGAACGAGCCCTACGTGCGCACGTTCGTCATCGGCCTCGCCGCCGAGTTCAACCTCGACAGCATCGCGAGAGCGGGCGGAACGCACCAAGCCTACCGCGTCGAAGCCGGCGACCCCACGGGCTCGTTCCTCGGCGCGCTCCGCAACGTCTCGAACAGCAAGCTCGCCTGCAGCTACGAAATCCCGGAACCGCCCGCCGACACGATGAAGATCGACTACGACGAGGTGCAAGTCACCTACACGTCCGCCGGCGGGTCGCTCGAAGAAGTGCCCCGCATCAGCGATTTTTCGGCGTGCAGTCGCAACCCGAACGGCGGCTGGTACTACGACGATCCGCAAGCCCCGACGCAAATCCTCGTCTGCCCCTGCACGTGCAGCCGCTTCGAGGCAGGTCGTGTCGACGTGGCGCTCGGCTGCAAACCGAGCATCGGGATTCGCTGACCGCTCGTCCTCGCCATCATCGGAGCGACGCGAGACGCGAATCGATTGCCGAGGCCAGCAACGCTCGAGCCTCCCCGAACGCGTACTGCTGAATCAGCTTCTCGAACTCGGACCACTGCGACACGGGGAAAACGGCCTGCAACAGCGCTCGATGGGCTTCGACGAAGTCCCCGCATTCCGCATCGGATTCCGAAAGGAGGGTCATTAGCCGGCCTGTCGCGGCGCGGACCTTCGCGGGATCGATCGGCTCCGCCGCGGGCGCCGCGAGCTCCGCTGGGGGCGCCGGAAGGCGGTTTCGCAGTGCCGCCACCAAAGGATCGAGCGCCGCAGCCACCCGTTGTCTCGCCGTCTCGATCTCGTCGGCCGCGGCCCCTTCGTGGATCATCGACTCGAGCGTGGCGGCCGCCGCTTGAACCGCCTTGGCCCCGATGCTGCCCGACACGCCTTTCAACGTATGCGCGAGCCGCTCGGCGGCCGACGTATCGCCCTTGGCGAACGCCGTGGCGAGCCGTTCGAGCGCCGGTCCCTGCTGCTCCACGAACTGACGGAGGAGCTTCACGTAGAGCTTTCGGTTGCCCATCACGCGCGTCTCGCCGTCTCTCGCATCGAGCCCGTCGATCGCCGGCAACTCGTCGTCCACTTCGGCGACCCGAGTCGCTTGCGCGGGGCTCGGAGTTTCGGCCTTGGCCGGCGAGCTCTTCCGGCAGTAGCGCGCGA
Organism: Polyangiaceae bacterium; assembly: GCA_036374535.1. Classification (GTDB taxonomy): domain Bacteria; phylum Myxococcota_A; class Polyangia; order Polyangiales; family Polyangiaceae; genus PMG-095. The sequence goes on along the minus strand of DASUTR010000478.1, from coordinate 399 downwards.
CCGTGTCGAACAAGGTCTCGGGGTCGATCGGCTTCGAAATGTGGTCGTTCATCCCTTCGTCGAGGCAGCGCTGTCGCTCCTCGACGGTCGCGTGCGCCGTCATGGCGATGATCGGCAGAGCGCCGAACCGCCCGTCGGTCCGCAATCTTGCGGTGGCCTGGTGTCCGTCCATCTCCGGCATCTGCAGGTCCATCAGCACCACGTCGTAGGCCGGCGGCTCTTGCCCCTTCGACAGGAGCTCGACGACCTCGCGCCCGCTGTTCGCGACCGTCACCGACGCGCCTGCTCCTTCCAGGAGCTCGATCGCGATCTGCTGGTTGATCTCGTTGTCCTCGGCCAAGAGGATCCGTGCGCCGCGCAGCCGCTCCGTCGCTTCGCCAGCACGTGCGATGCCCGCCG
>DASUTR010000477.1:0-2077 GCA_036374535.1 Polyangiaceae bacterium | reverse complement strand
AGCTCGGCATGACCGGGGCGTTCGGTCCGGCCGGGGCGTTCGGCGTGTCGGACTCGATGCGCCCGTCGCGGATGCGAATCGTACGGCGCGTCCGCTCGGCGATGTCGGTCTCGTGAGTGACGATGACGATGGTGATGCCGGCGCCGTTGATCTCGTCGAACAAGTTCATGAGATCGTACGAGGTCCGCGTGTCGAGCGCGCCGGTGGGCTCGTCAGCCAAGATGAGCTTCGGCTTCGTGATGAGCGCTCGCGCGACGGCGACGCGCTGGCGCTCGCCGCCCGAAAGCTCGGAGGGAAGGTGGGTCGCCCGCTCCCGGAGCCCGACGCGGTCGAGGTACTCGAGCGCGAGCTGGTTGCGGGCTCGCCGCGAAATGCCCTGGTAGTAAAGCGGCAGCGCGACGTTTTCGAGCGCCGTCTTGAAGGCGATCAGGTTGAACGCCTGGAAGACGAATCCGATGAAGCGGTTTCGGTACTGCGCGGCGACTCGCTCGGGCAGCGCCCGGATCAAGCGATCGGCGAGTCGATATTCGCCCGAGTCGTAGTCGTCGAGAATACCGAGGACGTTGAGGAGGGTGCTCTTTCCCGACCCCGAGGAGCCCATGATCGAGACGAACTCCCCCTCGTCGATGCGAAGCTCGACGTCCCGGAGGACGTGCAACGCCCGGTCCCCCGCGCCGTAGCTCTTGTTCAGCTTGTGGAGGCGGATCATCGGTCGCCCGACGGGGCGCTCAGTCGGATAGCACCCCGTCGCCGCCCGAGCCTTACGGAACGAGCGTCACGTCGTCGAGGGTGATGTCGACCGGATACGAGCTCGTTCCGTCCGCCCAGTCGAAGTCCCACTGGAACTGCCAGATTTCGCTCGGGTCGACGCCCGCCGAGGGCGCACCGTCCACGAAATCGTCCCAGGTCACCGTGATGACCTCGGGCGTCTCGGGCACGGTGATCGTGTAGGTGGCCGGACTGCACGACGCGGCCGTGCAGGTGCCTCGGTCATCCCGGCATTCGACCGGCGCGCTGTTCGTCTGCGCAAAGGCCCGGAGCCGCAGGATGCCGGACGGTCCTGGGTCGCCGCCGATTCGGAACGAGATGCCGGAATAGCTCGACATGTCGATGAGGCACTGTTCCAGCCACGTGCCGAAGCCCGAGTAGGTGCCGACGGTGCCCGAAACGCGGAGCTCACCACCGGACAGGCTCCGCGTCAGCGGGAATTCCGACGTCACGCAAGGGTCGGAGGCGTCGGGATAGGCGTAAGCACCGGAGAAATACCCGAGCCACCACTCGGGCTTGAGCGAGCCGTCCTCTTCGTTGGCGCCGTAGATTCCGTTTTCTGGAAGCTCGCCTGCCCCGACGTAGAGATTTTCGAAGTTGTTGATGATCCCGTCGGCCGGCGGCATGATCGTCGGGCATTCGGCCGCCGGCGTACAAGGCGCACAATCGGTGCCGCCGCTACCCCCCGAGCCGCCGCTTCCCGCGGTTCCGCCGGTGACGCCGGAGCCGCCGCTGCCGCCGCTGCCGGACGTTCCGCCCGTGGGACCGGTTCCACTCGTGCCGCCGGTTTCCTCGGGGCGCTCGCCCGTTTCACCGTCACCGCCGCACGCGGCGACGAGGTACGAGCCGGCCAACAGAAATCCAAGTCCTTTGACTCCGAAAGAAACCGAGCGACGCATCACCAAACCTCCTGGGGAACGTTCCAAAGTTATCGACGAGCCGAAGCTCGGCGCGAAACTTATGCGAGGTTCGGCCGACTGTCCAGGCTCGGACCCCTATCGCGGTGCCTTAACGCCGCTACTTGATCGAGAAGCTCTTCGACACGGTGACGGGGTTCCCGGCGAACGCCGGAACCTTCGCTTTACGGAAAACTCCGGCGACGCAGCCACCCACGGGTGTCCCAGCGAACGGCGGACCCGCCACCGTCGCCGAGGTGACGCGGCCGCTCGTCGCGAAGGTGACTTGTACTTTTCCGCTCCCCGTCGGCCCGTCGGGTTTCTTGCACCCACCGGCGTTCGTTGCGGCCTGAGTGAGCGCCACCTGCGCGGCCGACACGCTGAACGGCGCGGTCCCCGCGGCGGGCGCCTCT
>DASUTR010000476.1:0-2968 GCA_036374535.1 Polyangiaceae bacterium | reverse complement strand
CGCCACCAGTCCGCGGCGCGCTCACCGTCCCACGGCTCGACGCGGCACGCCTCGAGTCGCTTTCGGAGCTCGACGGCGCTTTGGGGGCGTTCTTCCGGCTTTTTCGCGAGGCACGCGAGCACGATCGCCTCGAGCTCGGCGGAGACCTTCGCGCCTCGCTCGGAAAGCGAATCCGGTGCTTGATGGAGGTGCCGGCTGCAGATGTCCACCAGCGTCTTGCCGCCGAACACCTCGCTCCCCGCGAGGAGGAAGTACGCAACGGCGCCGAGGGCGTAGATGTCGGCGCGCGCGTCGACCAGCGCCGGGTCGGCGATGCTCTCCGGTGCCATGTAGTGCGGCGTACCGATGAGCGTGCTCGCGACGGTCACCCCGTCGTTCCCATCGACGTGAAGCTCTTTGACGAGGCCGAAGTCGAGCACCTTCACGACGTCGCTCTCCCCTCCCTGGGTGCACAGCATGATGTTCGCCGGCTTGATGTCTCGATGAATCAGGCCGATGGCATGCGCTTCCGCGAGCGCCGCGCACGCGGCGGCAACAATGCGAACCACGCGCCCTTCCGGCTGCGGACCGGACACCTCGACGATGCGCTGGAGGTTTGCCCCGTCGAGGAGTTCCATGGCGTAGTAGAAGACCCCGTCGTCCGTCCGGCCGTAATCGAAGATCGTGATCGTGTTCGGGTGGGTCAACCGAGCGGTGAGCTGCACTTCGCGCTCGAAACGCACGATGTCGCTCTCTCTCGCGTGACCGGCCCGAAGCAACTTGAGCGCTGTCGGACGCCGCAGCATTCCGTGACGAGCGCGGTACACCTCCCCCATCCCACCCTCGCCGATCTTCCGTTCGATCACGTACTGACCGAGCTTTTTCGCTTCCCGCACTTGGCGTCGCAAGCCGTACGTGACCTGTGAAATGACGGTGCTCGTGACGACGACGATGCTCCAGACCATGGCGAGTGCCGCCGGCATCCACGGATACGCGCCCGAATCGAGCAACCGAAGGGCGAAGTCGCCGTCCGGCCGCAAAGCCACGAGCGTCGGCGTCGCGATGGTCGGAACGCCCACCATCGCCGTATAGAGCAGGGTGCGCCGCGGCGAGGACGGGACCAGCGCGGCGCGGACCAGGATCATGAGCGCGGTACCGACGAGACCCAGACTCGATAGGTACGCGTCCGCCATCAGCATGCCCTCCACGGTCGTGAGCGAACGCTCCCGCGCGAACCCGATCAGGACGAAACGGCCGAGAAAGGAAGACCCCGTGAAGAACAGCAGGAGACCCGTGACTTCGACCGTCCGGCAAAAGCGAACCGACCGCGCTCCCGTCCGACACAGCCACCACAAGGCCCCGGCCAAGGCGGCGAGGACCACGTCGACCACCAAGTCCGGACCGGGGTGAATGAGCGCCCCGACGACGGAGAGGCCGCTCGCGAACACCATGATGAGGCAGATCACCTTCCAGAAGAGCGCGATCCGCGCTTGTAGGAAGGCGCGTGCCTCGTCACCGCTCTCGAGACTACGAGGCGTCTTTTCAGGGAGCATGGGAAGCGAAGGCACCGCTCATGGGCGACGGAAGCGCGAGCGTCGCACATCCTGCTCGCCCCTTGCCAGAAGGGACGGCCATTCGGCGTCATGCCGAAAAAAGAAGGGCCCACGCATACGCGGCAGGTCCCCTAAAGAGGACGGAGCCCGCGACCTCGGCTACAATTCCAGGGGCGCGCCCCGCGTCGGCGCGCGGCCACGATCTCTGTTCGAAGGAGGACCAGATGACGCTGTACTCCCTGTTCCGGGTCACCGTGTTCGGCGCCTCGCTGACGGCGTGCGTCAGCCAGTACACCTCGCCGGGAGGCGAGGCCGAAAATACGAGCACGGAATCACCCGCGCCGCCGCCCGAGGAACCGGGCGAAACGCAGGCGCCGGGCGAGACCCGCTCGCCGAGCGAGACCCGCGACTCCTCGTCCGAGGCCGAGCGCGCTCCGTCCGAGGCTTCCGGTACCTGCGACGATCGCACGTGCGTTTCTACGACCGATTGTTGCAGCGGTTACCAGTGCTCCTTCGATCCGGAGCGCAGCAAGGTGATCCGCTACTGCTTGCCGCAGTGAGCGCGAACTCGCAAAAGCGCCCGCAACACGCACTCGGGCACGCGATGAGCGAGCTTCTTCCGCGCGCGAGTGAGCAGGGTCGTCACCGACGTGCGCCCCACGCCGAGCGAGATGGCAATCGCCTTGTTCGACTCGCCCAGCAGGGCCCGCGTCAGGACCTCGCGCTCGCGCAGCGTCAGCGCGGCACGCTTGGCGTCGCTCGCGTCGACGCGTGTGGCGGCGTAGTAAGACACGCCGGCTCGTTCTTCCCGCGCGGCGATGACCCAGAGCCCGGAAAAGAGCTCGGCGAGCAACGTGCTCGCATCCGGCACTTCCACGTCGATCGCCGGCTCGCCCATCGCGCGCTCACGAAAGCCGAGCACCGAGCTCGCGGCGCCCGCTGATCCCGAGCTTTCCGTACGCCGAAGCCAGTTGCTTCGCGACCGTGGCCACCGAGGTGCCGCGCCTCACGGCGATGCTGCGATTCGATAGCCCGCGAGCGGCATGTGCGACCACAACGCGCTCGGCGTGGCTGAGATGCGTTCGATCGGCGGCTCCTTCGGCGCTCGGAATGCCGATCAAGAGCGTCGCGTAGCCCACGCGCGCCAAGAGGAGGGGAGCGAGCGCTCCTTCGTCGAGGTTCACCGGCGATCTGCCCTTTCTGGGTGGATGCCGGTAGTACGCAGAGGGCGCGGGGACTGGTTGAACGATTTGCCGTATCCGGGGGAAACGTCCTTCGGCTGGACGCGGGAGGGCGCACCGGCGCGTTCGCCCGCGCGGACTGCGCCGAGCCCTTCAACCCCGACGACTGGACGCGCGCGACGATGGCATCGCCACGTCCGTAAACGTTGGCGATGCCCGCGTCGACTGCGCAGCCGGTTTCGTGCCGGGCTCGAG
>DASUTR010000475.1:0-2397 GCA_036374535.1 Polyangiaceae bacterium | reverse complement strand
TGGGCGTACGCTCGCCGGATGCTTCGACGGTTGTTCGCCGTTCTGTTCGCGCTTGCCGTGTTCGGTTGCGGAAGTCCCCCCCGCGCGGCGGAGGGGTCGAAGCCTCCCGCCGCTCCGCCGATTCTCGGCGCGGAACCCGCGCCGGTCTTCGTGACGAGCACGAGCGGCCTTTCGACGTCGGGGCACGCCGCGGCGGCCGTGCCCGTCACGGACGCCGATCCGCAGTGGGGCGATCCGCTCGCACCCGTTACCATCGTCGAATTCAGCGATTTCGAGTGCCCCTTCTGCAGCCGCGTGAAACCCACGCTCGCCGAGGTGAAACGCGCGTACGGGCCCGACAAGGTGCGCATCGTCTGGAAGCACAACCCGCTCGAGTTCCACCGGCAGGCGCGCGCCACGGCCATCGCCGCGCAGGCGGTCTACGCGCTCGGCGGCAGCCGGGCGTTCTTTCGATTTCACGACTCCGCCTTCCTCCATCAGAAGGAGCTCACGCCCGAAAATCACGAAAAATGGGCGTTCGAGGCCGGCGTCGACCGCGGGCGGTTCAGGGAAAGCGTCGCATCGAAGCGCTTCGCGGAAAAGGTCGACGACGATATCGCGCTCGCGAAGCGCGTCGGCGCGCTCGGCACGCCTGGGTTCCGCATCAACGGCGTCACGCTGAGCGGCGCGCAGCCGTTCGAGAAGTTCAAGGAAATCATCGACGCCGAGCTCGCAAAAGCCAAGGAGCTCGTCGACGCGGGCACGAGCCGCGCCGACGTGTACCTCGTTCTCACGAAGCGAAATTACGAGGAGCCGGCGCTCGCGCAAGGGAAGGCCGGCGACGACGAGGATGCGAACGTCTGGAACATCCCCGTGCTGCGGGACGATCCGGTGCGAGGGCCGCGCGACGCGCTCGTGACGATCGTCGAGTTTTCGGAGTTCCAGTGCCCGTTCTGCAAGCGCGTGAAGCCGACGCTCGACGAGGTCTTGCGCGCGTACCCGAAGGACGTGCGGCTCGTTTGGAAGGACAATCCGCTGCCGTTCCATCCGCGCGCGCGTGCGGCCGCCCTCCTCGCGCGACGCGCGTTCGAGCAGCGGGGAAACGACGCCTTCTGGCAGGTTCACGATGCCCTGTTCGAGAGCCAGCCGAAGCTCGAGGACGAGGATCTCCGCCGGATCGCCGAGCAATCGGGCCTCGTGTGGAACCCCATCGCGCTCGCCATCGAGAAGAACAAGAGCCCGAAGATCGACGCGAGCGTCGAGCTCGCCGGCGATTTCGAGGCGCGCGGCACGCCGCATTTCTTCGTCAACGGCGTACGCTTGGCGGGAGCACAGCCGCGCGAGAAGTTCGAAGAGCGCATCGTCGCCGCGCTCGAGGTCGCTCGCGCGCTCGTCGAGCAGGGGGTGCCACGCACGCAGATCTACGAAACCGTAACCAAGAACGGCAAGCTTCCCCCGCCGCCCGAGCGGAAGGTCGTTCCGCCGCCCGACGCCGAGACCCCATTTCGGGGCGATCCGCTGGCGCCGATCGTCATCCAAATCTTCAGCGACTTTCAGTGTCCGTTCTGCAAGCGGGTCGCGCCGACGATCGCCGAGCTCGAAAAAACCTTCGGCTCGAAGGTCGCCGTCGCCTGGCGGCACCTGCCGCTTCCGTTCCATCAAGATGCGCCCCTCGCCGCCGAGGCCGCCCAGGAAGCCTTCGCGCAGCGACGGAGCGCCGGGTTCTGGCGTTTTCACGACGCTCTGTTCGAGGCGCAGACGACGGGCATCGGCCGCGACGTCCTCGAGTCCATCGCTGCCCGCCTAGGGCTCGACATGCCGCGCTTCCGCGCCGCTCTCGACTCGCGGAAACATCGCGCGAAGGTCGAGGCCGACGCGAAGCTCGCCCAAGACGCGGGCATCAACGGAACGCCGGCCTTCGTGATCGACGGCTACTTCCTCTCCGGCGCTCAGCCGGCGCCGGCGTTCAAGAAGTTGATCCTGCGCGCGCTCGACGACCGCAAGAAGCGCTGAGCGCCTCACGCGACGGCGGTCGCGACCTCAGTACCGCGCGGGTGCGGGCGCCGGTGCCGGCGGAGGCTTGGGCCACGCCCTTTTGTCTTTGGCGGCGGCCTTCTCCTGTTCTTTCTCCTTCGCCGCCTTTTCTCGATCGTCCTGCTTCGCCGGAGCGATCGGCCTGCCGGAGCAATCACACGTTTCGGTGCACGTCGGTGAGCACCTCGCGGGTGCGATCGGATTTCCCGAGCAGTCGCAGGTCGCGGTGCAGGTGGGTGAACATTTGTTCGCTGCGGCGATGGGCTTTCCGTGGCAGTCGCACGTCGCGGTGCACGTCGGCGAACACGTCGCGGGCGCGATGGGACGGCCGTGGCAGTCGCACGTGGCCGTGCAGGTCGGTGAGCAAGTGCCACGGGCCGGGGC
>DASUTR010000474.1:0-2694 GCA_036374535.1 Polyangiaceae bacterium | reverse complement strand
CTCGAAGTGGCGGGCGAATCCGTCGCGGGCGACGGATGCCCGGGCGGCTTCCGCCCGGTCGCGCCAAAGGGCTACGTGTGCATCGGGCCGACCGCGACCCTCGACCCGAACGACCCCGTGGTGCGGCTGAGCGCGCCATATCCGCCGGACTTCTCGCGCAAGCTTCCCTACATCTACGGGACGGTGCGAAACCCCGGGCCCGTCTACGGGCGCGTGCCGAACGGCGCCGAGCTTCTCGCGAGTGAGTCCGACATCGAGCGCCGGATGCCGACCTGGCTCTCGGCCGAGGGGGAGATCGGCGCAAGCTACGCGCAAGACGTGTGGCTCGGACGCCCGGGAACGCCGCCCGATCCGGCAGCGGCGTGGGCGCAGAAGGCGAGCGATGCCCTTCCGGAGCTCGTGCGGAGCGGCAGCGCGGGAATGCTCGGCGAGGACGGAGCGGTCGGCACCGACCTCTTGCGCGGACGGATGCGACCGAAGGTCGGTTACTCGTTCCTGCACACGTTCCTCCACGAGGGGCGCCGCTACGGGCTCGCGACCGATCTGGGCGTGCTCCCGACCGATCGACTCCGCCCGATTCGGGGTTCCGACTTCCGTGGCGTCGAGATCGGTAAAGACGTGACGTTTCCGTTCGCGTTCGTGCGCCGCGACGGCGCGCGCTTCGTCCGTCTCGTGCGCGGAAAACTCGAGGACGCCGGCCCGGCGGGCTATCGCAGCGTCGTCCCGCTCACGGGCAAGCAGCAGTTCTTCCGCGGTCGCCTGCACTACGAGGCCAAGGACGGCACATACCTCGCGGACCGCGACGCGTCGCGCCTGGATCCGGCCAAGCGCATGCCGGCGTGGGGCAAGAACGGCGAGCGCTGGCTCGATGTGAACGTCACGAAGCAGACGCTCGTCGCCTACGCCGGCGAGAAACCGGTGTTCGCGACGCTCATCTCGACGGGTGAAGCCGGGCTCGACGACCACGAAAAGACCACGGCCACCAAGCTCGGCATCTTCCGCGTCCATACGAAGTACGTGACCGCGACGATGAGCTCCGACGAGGTCGGCGAAGAATTCGAGCTACGCGACGTTCCGTACGTGCAGTACTTCGAGGAAGGGTACGCGCTGCACGGCGCGTATTGGCACGATCGCTTCGGCACGCCGAAGAGTCACGGCTGCATCAACCTTTCGCCCGAGGACGCGCGCCGGATTTTCTTCTTTACCGAGCCGGCGCTGCCCGCGGGATGGCACGGCGTGCTCAAGCCGCTGACGGGCACGGTGCTCTTCGTGCACCCCTGACGAGCGCGGGACTCAGGCGCCGCCGGCTCCCGCTTCGCCCGCGCCCCCCGGTGCTCCCCCGGCGCCGGCGCCACCACCGGTACCACCCGTGCCGCCGCTCGACGTGCCGCCGCTCGACGTGCCGCCGGTTCCACCCGGCGGGCAGTCGTCCTCTCGGAGCTCGACTTCGAGCTCGTCGACGAGAGGGATGCCCTTGTACGTACCCGTGGTCTCGCCGTCTTGCCGCAGCTCGGCACGAATCCGCACGCGCCCTTCGAGCGCGCCGGCGAGGGGACCTACGTCGATCATGGCGGACTCGAGCGCGACTTCGCTGACGATGGCGGCACCGCCGCTCGCGGGCTCGACGCTGATGCGGAGCGTTCCGCACTGCTCGCGGCTACAGGCGCCCGGCGGTCGGAACAACCAATCACCACGCAACGTCCCGTCCACGTAGCTTGCGTCGTCGATGGCCGGGGGCGTGACCATGGTCGGTCCCGCATCGTCGCGCACGGCTTTCTCGACGGGATCCCAAATCACGGCGGTCACGCCGAGCCGGAGGTCGCACCCGAGGACGACCGGTTCGACATCGCCCGGCTTCCAGGTCTCGGAACCTCGCGGCAGCAGCGCTCCGATCGCGAGGGCGACCGGGCCGGGCGGCTCCGGGGGAGCGTCGTCATCGCCCTCGCTGCAGGCGAGCGCGACGGTGGCGACGCCGACGGCGAGTTGGGCGGCGCGGAACGTTCGGGTGGAAACTCGGTGAATCACGGGCCGGTGGGTGGCCCTTACTACAGAGCGCCGGTCGAAAGAAAGCGCGCCCTCGCCGCTCAGCGCGTGACGGGCGCTTCCTCGCTCCGGCACATGCGCGCACTGAACTTACCCTTGGCGCTCGAGGCAGGGCGCGTGGCGTCGCCAGGAAACTCGAAAGCCAGGGCTCCCGCGACGGCGCCGGTCTTTCCGAGATCGACCCGGGAGAGCTCCAGCGTCCCACCGGGCGGCAGCGCGAAGCCGCGCTCGGCACGGCGAATCACCGGGACGGCATAGGCGCGGGCGACGCCGGTCGAACCCGCGTCCGCCGAGAGCGGCGGCGTCGACGCGAAGCTTCCGGGACGCGGCTTTTCGCTCGGCGGGAGCTTCAGCGTGACGACGACGACGGTGTCGTCCGGCCCGGGCTTCACGTAGCGCTCGCACGAGACGTCGTAGCTCGCGAGCGTCACCCGGAGCTCGTTCGCGGCGTCCGGGACCTCCACGTACTCGGCGAAGGCCGAGCTCGGCAAGAGCTCGAGCGTGCGCCCGGTGCCGTCGGGAAGGACGAGCTCGAGCGTATCCTTGTGCCGTTCGCCGCGGCACGCGCACGCGAGCGCTACGAGCGCGGCGGCCAGAACGCCGACCGTGCGGTGCCCCCTCGGACACGGCGCATCGTTCAAGCGGTTCGTT
>DASUTR010000473.1:0-10642 GCA_036374535.1 Polyangiaceae bacterium | reverse complement strand
GACGCGGACGTGGCCGGCGTTCACGAGCGTGGTTTCGATGTCGCCGATGAGCGCGTCGAGCGTGCCTTCGACGTGCTCGGTGGTTTCGTTGCGCAGCGGGATCACGGCGACGGCGGGCCGGTCCTCTTGCGACCAGCGCTGAATCACGGGCGCGGCCTGCAGCGCCTTCATGTTCTCGGACAGGAGCTTCTCCAGATCCTTTTTGTCGAGGCCGGTGCTCATGGCCTGGTCGTCGAGACCGGGCGTTTCCGAGCCGCGCACGGCTTTCGGTCCGCAAGCGGACACGGCGAGCGCGAAAAAGAGCAAGAATCGAGGCGTCAGCATGGCGGTGATCTAGATCCGCGCCCTGCGGGACGCTAGTGCGGTCACGCCGAGGGCGATTCCGAGCCAGGCGAGGGCGTGAGGCCCCGAAGCCGGGCTCGCCCGACAGCCGCAGCCCGACGGTGCGACGGCGTCCGAGCGCTCCTCTTCCGCGGGCACGCCGCCCTCACCGGGGGTCCCTCCGGCGCCGGCGTCACAGCCGGCCGCGCCGGTGCCGCCCGTCGCCGGACCGCACCCGCAATCGTTGCCGGTGCAGCGGCGAGGGATGCAGCGACCGAACTCGCAATCTTGGTTCGCCGTGCAGCTCGCGCAGTCGCCGCACGCGTCGACGCAGCAGTCGCCGAGCTCGACGCAGCGCGCGTCACAGGCGCAAAGTCCGCCGTTCGGCGCCGCGTCGCACGCTCCGTCACACGTGAGACCCCGCGTGGTGATACCGAGCGCGAATCGGTCGTCGCGTCTCTGGGCACCGTCGACGACGATGATCACGCGTGCGCCCTCGGCGAGCGAGACTTCGACGGCGTCGGCGCCGCAGGCGAGCTCCTCGCCCGAGCAATCGCCGGCGAGGATCGCCACCGACGCGTCGTAGTTCGAGGCCGAAGCGTCGAAGCGATACAGGCCCTCGACCGGCGCCGTGAAGCCGAGGGCGACCTCGCGCGCGGCTTCGAGCGCGCAGCTCGCGCGCATCCGATCGAGTCGACCGGGTGACGCTTCGGGGAGGAGCCGCGCGCCGAGCCGCGTCGCGAGCTCGGCGTCGGGACAGAGAACCTCGTGAATACCGAGCGAGAAGTCGCCGAAGTCGCCGTCGAAACCGTCGACGACCGCCGTGACGGCGTCGCCCGCTTCGAGCTCGACGAGCACCGTCGACGTTATGTCGGTCGTGTCGTCGCCGCACGCGACCTCGGTGCCGCCGCAGCCGCCGCGCCGGATGGACAAGAGCGTGTCGAACGCGGAGCCTTCGGTCGAGAACACGTAGCGGCCGGCGCGCGGAGCGCTCCAGGCGAATGCCGCTTCGGGCGCGGTTTCGCCGCCGCAACTCGCTAAGAGCGAGCTTCCGCCCGCCGTGGCGCCCGTCGCGACCGCGCTTCCGAGCACGGAGCCGAGCGCGGCGGCGGGGCACCCGGCCGCGAACGGCTCGCACGTCCCGTCCGAGCGGCACGCATTTCCCGCCGAACAGCGGCCGCAGAGCGTGCCGCACGCGGGGTCGGGCCCGCAGAGCCGCGCGCCGCACTCGGGCGCGCAGGCGCGAACGACGCGGACGCCGATGATGCGCGGCGGGCCGGGCTCGCTCGACGAGAGCTCGATGGTCGCGGTTCCGGACGGCGCGTCGCCGAGCTCGGCGACGTTCGCCCGCACGACGAGCTCGTCTCCGGGGCCGCCGCTCGCCCGCTCGAGCTCGAGCAGTGGGGAGTCGGTCGAGGCCGTCCACTCGAACGCGCCTCCGCCGAGATTCTCGATGGGCAGCGAGAGCGACGCCGAACCGTTCGGCGGGACCTCGAGCTCGACGCGCGTCGCACTTCCCGCGACGGGCTTCGCGCTCGCGGGAATCGGCGTCGATGCCGCGATCGCGTAGGCTTGGGGCTCGCCGCGAGCGAGCGGGCGCGCCGGTTCGACGCGGAGCGTCCACGGCCCGGTCCAGCGGTTTTCACCCGCTTCCACGTCGATGACCTCGACGGTGTCGACTCGGTTCGGGCCGTTGCGCGTCGCGGCCCCACCGGGTCGCTCGCCGTCGAGCGACCAGGGGCGGAAGACGGTCCGCCCGTCGGGCGCCGCCAGCGAAAGATCGAGGTCATTTTCGAGCACGGGCGTCGGATCGTTCGCGGACTCGCGCGCGGGGCCGGGTGGATCCAGCCAGGCGAGCGTGAAGCGAAGGGGCGTTCCCTCGGCGAGCTCTTCGGTGACGAACTCGTGCGCCGAGCCCGTGGAAACTCCGACGCGGAGCCGCGGCGCCGTGGCGTCGGCGTCGATGAAATCGGCCGCGGCGCGCGCGTCGACCAGGCCGAAGCCGGTCGTGGTGTCGGGACCGGGCGTCGCCGTGTCCACGGCCGTTTGGACGAGCAGAGCCCTGAGCTCGGCCGCCCGCGGGTCGCGCCCCGCGTGCTCCGAGCGGTACTGTTCGACGAGCAACGCGACGACACCCGTAACCACGGCGGCCGCGGACGACGTGCCGCTCGCGCTCGCGTATGCGTCGTCGGCGCTCGTCGAGAGCGAAAAGACGGCGTCACCTCCCGCGACGAGCTCCGGCTTGACGCGCCCGTCGTCGGTCGGGCCGAAGCTCGACGACGCGAGCGGAACCACGTCGCTCGCGTTCCACACCGAGGGTAGATCCCGTACGGCTCCCACGCTGAGCACGTTCTTCGCGATCGCGCCGCCGCCGATCGTGTCGTGGCCGAGGTCGCGCTCGGCGCCGTGCTCGTCCGAGAAGTCGGGCTCGCAGCTCGGAAAATGGGGGTGACGCGCCGTGGCGGGCGCCTGGTCGGCGCGCTCGTTACCGGCGGCCCAGACGACCAGGAGATCGGCTTTGCGGACGATGGCGTCGAGGGTCGCGGCCACGAGGTCGTAGCGACCGAACCGACCGTCGACGCTCTCGCCCTCACCGCCGGTCCAAGACCACTCGTCGGGGCACGCGGGGTTTCGGTGCCAGCCGAGGGCGGGCCCGTAGGCATGGTTCGAAACGCTGACGAACGGCGCCATTTCGCCGAGCTCGACGAGATCGAGCTCGAACGAGCGCGAAAGGAGTCGCGCTCCCGGCGCGACGCCGAGGGCGCGGCCGTTGCCGGCGCCCGAGCCGAGAATCGTGCCGCTCACGTGACTCGCGTGCGCCGAGAGGCCCGCGCCGTCGCCGAGCGTCACCCGCCCGAGCAGATCGCGATGCGTCTCGCGGGCGACGCCTTCGTCCCATTGCGCCACGAGCACGCCGGCGCCCGTGAGGCCGTAGCCGGTAGCTCCTCCCGGTCGAACGGCATCGACCCGGGCTTCGCCTGCGACATCGGCGTTGCGCGCAACGACGGCCGGAGCGAACGGTGTTTTGGGATCCCGCGGCTCGGAGCCGGGTCTCGGCTCGCGCGCGCACGCCGTCACGAGCGTCATGAGCATGACGGCGAGGAACGGGCGGGCGAGCCCGAAAGGACGCACCGATCGAGCCTAGCCCAGACGTCGCGTGGCGGCCTAGCTCGGGCCCGGTCCCGAGTCTGCCGCGGTCGGCCTGCGAACGGGGATGATCTGAACGCGGCGATCGTCGCCTTCGCCTTCGCTCTTCGTGATGACGCCTTCGAACTTCGCGAGCGCGAGATGAACGACGCGGCGATCACGCGGGTTCATGGGCTCGAAGGTGATGATCTTGCCCTGGGTCACGGCCTGTTTCCCGAGCTGTTTCGCCATGTTGGCGAGCGAGTCGTCGCGACGGCTGCGGTAGCCCTCGGCGTCCACGACGACGTGGCGGCGATCGATGCCCGGGCGATTGACGACCCGGTGCGTGAGCGACTGGAGCGCCTGGAGCACTTGGCCCTTCTTGCCGATGACGAGCCCGGCGTCGCGGCCGATGATCTCGATGTTGATCTCGTCCTCGGAGTCGCCGTCGCGCGGCTTGCGCAAGAGCACGCGACAGTCGAGCTCCATCTCGCGGACCACGTCCGAGACGAACTCGAGAGCACGCTTGGTGCGATCGTCCTTCGGCTCGATGGTTTCCTCCTCGCGATCGCGGTCGCCGCCTCGGCGCCCGCGCCCGCGCGGGGCGCCGTCCTTTCGCTCGTCCGCCGAGTCCGCCGAGTCCGCCGAGTCCGCCGATGCTTCTGCGGAGTCGCCGGATTCGCGCTCGTCGCCGTCGCGCTCCTCACCGTGGGTGTCGTCGCCTTCGGGTCGTTCGTCGTTGTCGTTCTGGTCGTTCATGACTGTGACTCTCGAGATTTTCCCTTGCCGTTGCTCTCTGACCGGCTCTTCCCCTTGAGCTCGCCTTTGTGACGCTTGCTCGGCTGCTCGACGACTTCCACCTTGATGTCGGAGCTCTTGCTCTGTGTGAGCGCGCGCTTCGCGTGACGTTCGACTAGTTGCTGCTGGATGATGCCGAGCACTCCGTTCGTGAACATGTATACCCCGAGCCCGGAGGGCAGGAAGAGCATCATGACGACGAACATCGCCGGCATGAAATACAGCATCATTTTCTGCTGAGCCGGGTCGCCCTGGAGGGGCATCATCTTCTGTTGCACGAACGAGGTCCCCCCGATCACGAACGGCAGGATGTAGAGCGGATCCTTCTCGGAAAGGTCGGGGAACCAGAGGAACGGGATGTTGAAGAGCTCCACCGCCGTCTGCAGCGTCGTGTAGAGCGCGAACCACACCGGCATGGAGGCGAGCTGGGGCAGACAGCCCTTCAGCGGGTTCACGTTGTGCTTGCGCCAGAGCTCCATCTGCGCGAGCCCCTTGGCCTGCGGATCTTCCTTGAACTTCTCGTTCAAGGCGTCCATCTCCGGCTTGAGCTCGCGCATCTTGATCATCGATTTGATCGACGGGAGCGTGAGCGGGAAGAGCAGCGTGCGGGCCGTGATCGTGAGCACGATGATCGCGACGCCCCAGTTCGGCACGAACGAGTGCACCTTGAGCAGGAACGCGACGAGGATCTTGGCGATCGACGAGAAGAACCCGAGGTCGATGAGCTCGTCGAGACGACGGTTGCCGCCCGCGGCGGCCTCGAGCGTGCTGCGCTCCTTCGGGCCCATGTAGCCGAGGACGCTGATCGAGTCCGTCTGGCCCGGCTTGAGCTCGCGTTTCGGGTAGGCGAGGCGCGCGCGGTACATCGCGCCGCCGTTCGGGTCCTGGGACACGCTCGCGTAGCGGCTTTCGTCCCAGCGCTCCTCGATCTGGAGCTGGCACACGGGAGCCGCGAAGGCCTTCTCGGGCACGATCGCGTTCGAGAAGTAGGCGTTCGAAACGGCGGCGACGGCGGGGGTGCCCGGAGCCTGCGCCCAGTCCCCGAGATTCACGCCCGAGCGAGGAAAGGCCGCGAAGTTGTCGGCAGCGAAATCCTCGGGACGGAGCCGTGTCGCGCTGTCCTCACCCTCTGGCACGCACTCGACGTGCGTGATGAGGTACGTGTTCTGCAGGAAGCCCGGCGTCGTTTCCGTGTGCGTCCGCCACACGTCGCTGTGCACGGTGACGGCGTGCGCGAGTGGCCGGTCGGCGAGATTCTTCAGCGTCGTCGTGAGCTCGAGCTCGTAGGGCCGCCCGGTCGCCCTGAAATGCTCGGTGATCTCGACCCGCTCGTCGCGATAACGGAACTCGCAGCTCGTGGGCGTCGAGGCAACGAGCTCGTAGTCGATGAGATCGGCGCGAACCAGCCAGTCGTCGGCTTTCACGCCCGCCGCCGGATTCGAGTAGTGCACGCGGAGTTGCCGGCGCGACTCGACGTCCGGCGTCGTGGAAAGCGCGATGGGATCGCCGTGCTTCGTGTACTTCGCCGTCACGAGCTCGAAGCGCTTGACGGTGCCGCTCCGCGTCGAAAGCTCGGCACGAAATTCGGGGGTGAAGAGCCGGCAGAGCGCTTCGGGCGGTCTCGTCGCGGACTTCGGAGCGAGGTCTCGCGATGCGAAGCCTTCGGCCTTGAGCGCCTGGCGCCCCGACGAGCCGCCGCCGAAAAGTTTCGGCAGGACCGTGAACGACAGGATCACGAGCGCGCCGATCAACAGCAGGCGACCTAAATTGCCGCGTTCCATGGACTATCTGGCGCCGAATCGGCCCGCTGGGAGAGCGGGTGCCGGCGCGACCGACCGCCCTCTACCACGCCGCGGGCGAGCGGTATCGTGTTCCGAGCGCTTCGTCATGGGCCCGGTGCGCTTTTGGGCAGCGGGGGAGGGTCGTGGCCGCCAGGATGGAAGGGGTGGCAGCGCAGAATGCGTCTCAGCGTGAGCCAGCTCCCGTATCCGGCCCCGTGGAGCGCGAGGCACTGAGCGCCGTATTCCGAGCACGAGGGGTGAAAGCGGCACACCTGGCCCAAAAATGGCGATATCAGCCGCTGGTAGAGGCGGATCAGCGCGATGAGCAGTCGAGCGATCACGGAGCCTTCGGCTCAACCTGGGTACCCTCCGACATTTCGCAAGCGGCACGCGCTTCCTCGATGCGACGGGCGAGGTGCTTTCGAGCGGCTTGCCACTCGGCCGCGACCTCCGCAGCTTTCATGGCCCCCGGGGGCTTTCGACAGATGACGACGATGTCGATGCCCGGCGGGAAGAGCTCGGGGTGAGCCCGGAACGCCTCGCGCACGAGCCGCTTGGCGCGATTGCGCGTTACGGCCCCGCCGATCTTGCGCGACGCCGTGATGCCGAGCCGCGCTGGACCGCGATCGGCACGCGCCGCGACCACGAGCACGAAGGAACGCGTCGTGACGCGTGCGCCACCCTGCTGGATTTTCTCGAACTCCGCGCGCTTGCGCACGCGGGTATTTCGAATCACTTCTGGTAGGCCGAAACCGTCAGGCGCCAGCGGCCTTTACGACGGCGGTTCGCGAGGACCTTGCGTCCGCCCTTCGTGCTGTTGCGCTTGCGGTAGCCGTGGGTACGGAGCCGGCTCGTGTTGTGGGGCTGATACGTGCGCTTCATGATGGGCCTGCCGCCTCGCGGGGTGCGGAGTCAGCCATGCCCCACGCCCTTCGTCAAGTCCGAGATGTCAGTCGCCGGGTTCGCAGTGCTCGCGGCACGCTTCCGGAAGGTCCTTGCACTCTTCCTCCTCGACGCATTCGGCGCAGCGTTCGAGGCGCTCGGCAGGGACCTGGCGGGCGGCTTCCTCCTCGCATTTCTCGGCTGAAAGGCCCTCGGGCATGAGGTCGCATTCGGCCAGGCGATCGCAGACGACGCTTTCGTCGCTGGAGCAGCCGGCAAGGCCGAGCGCCGCCGCCGCCACCAGGCACCGCGACCGAGTGCGGATTATCGAAGGAACCACCGGCTCCCAGCCTAGCCCGGCTCGGGGCGGCGTCCAACTGTGGCCGAGCGGACCGCCTCGTGGTACCCATCCGCCCCCATGCGCGAGAACATCCGCCTCTTGTCGTCGGCCGGCACTGGCTATTCGTATTACACGAAGAAGAACAAGCGCACGCAGACGAACAAGCTCGAGGTAAAAAAGTACGATCCGGTGGTGCGGAAGCACGTCGCTTTCAAAGAAGCGAAGATGCCGCCCCACTCGAAGTAGCGAAGACCCGCCGGGTCCCTTCGCCTACTCCGACAGGATCTTGAACTCGACGCGCCGGTTCCGCGCGCGGCCTTCGTCCGTGCCGTTGTCGGCGATCGGCTTGTTCGGGCCGAAGCCTTCCGACTCGAGCCGGTTCGCCGCGATGCCGTTCTTCGCGAGGTAGTTCAAGCAGGCGCGCGCGCGCTCCTTGCTCAGGCGCATGTTGAGCTCCAGCGCGCCGCGGTTGTCGGTGTGGCCGTACACGCCGATACGCAGCTTCGACCGGGCCTTCATCAGCTTCACGACCTCGTCGAGGATCGGGTAGCTCACCGGCTTGATGATCGCCTTGCCGAATTCGAACTCGATGGGCTCGAGGATCGCGATCTCGTCGTCGCCGGCTTTGATCAACGGGCAGCCGTTCTTTTCGGCGATCTGCGAGCGTGGCCCGGGTTCGGTCGGGCATTTGTCCTGCGCGTCCGGGATCTGATCGCTGTCGGCGTCGGTCTCGGGGCAACCGTCCTTGTCTTCGACGCCGTCCTTGTCTTCCGGAACGTCGGGGCACTGATCGGAGCTGTCGGGAATGCCGTCGTTGTCGCGATCCGCGGCCGCGGGGCAGCCGTCCGTGGGGTCCGGCTTCTTGCCGTCTTCGGGATCGTTCACGCACTTGTCGACGCTGTCGGGATAGCCGTCCTTGTCCGTGTCGCGATCGTAGTCGTCGACGTCGGGCACGACCTTGATCCTCGGCGGAGGCGAGCCCGGCTCGACGTCCTTCAACGTCGTGAAGGCGCCGATCGAGACGAGCACGCGCAGATCGGGCGCGCCGTAGCCCGTATGGAGGCGCGTGCCGATGCCGCCCATGGCCCAGACGCGCTGCTTCTGATCGATCCACATGCGGCCCTGGCCGAGCCACTCGATGTCCGTGTTGCTGCTACCGAAGAACGTGTTCTTGTCGCCGGGCGCGGGGGCGAGACCGGTCGTTCCCCAGAGCTCCACGCCGACGCGGTACTTGTCGTTGCGGAGCGGAAGATAGGCGCCGAAGGCGTAGCGCAGCTCGTCATCGACTCCGAGCGTGCCCTCCGGGCCGCCGATGGTTCGTTCCGGCCGGAACTGCGGTCCGATGTTGCCGGCAAGGAAGAACTTGCCGAAATCGATCTCGCCCGCGGCATACAGGTAGCCGCCCATGCCGTCGTCGCTCGTGAAGGCGATGGCGTTGCCGGTGGGGGCCCAGAGCGCGCCGCCGAGACCGAGGCGCCATTTGCGGTTGTCCGCCTCCATCAGGAGCAGGCGCGCATCGAAGCGGACGTCGTGAATCGCAAGGGGGTAGTCCTCGATGCCGCCCTGACCGACACCGAGACCCTGCGGGTCGGCGCCGGAGTCTTTCAGCCACATGACGGGCAGCGAGACGTTGAGACCGAGCCGTCCGGCGATTTCGGCACCCGCGTGCAGGTATTGGACGAGTTGCCCCTGTACGGGGTGCTCCATTTCGAGCTCGACGCTGCCGTTGTCGGTAACGGTTTCCGCGCGCAACGGGTTCAGCGTGTAGCCGAGTGCCGTGAAAGCGTAGAAACGGGTCACTTCGAAAGCGTGGGGGCGCCACACCATGAAGCCGTCGTCGGGCGCGCCCGAGACCTGCGCTCGATCGAGGTAGAAGTAGCCCGTCTGGGCTTCGGCGACGCTCGGAACACCGAGGAGCGCTCCGCACGCTGCCGCGGCGCTCGTCGCGAGCTTGAGGAACTTCCCGATGTTTACGAAGTTTGCTCCGGCACGCACGAGAGCACGCTACCCCGCCCATGGTCATGTTTGAAGTCCGTATCACCGGCCCGCGGGTCGGTCAGTGCGGCGCGTTTCTGGCCGCGAAGATCTGACAGAGCCACACGCTCCCGTCGTCGTCCCGAGCGACGCCGACGCCGACGAGCTCGAAGGCCGGATGCAGCAAGTTTTCCCGGTGCGAAGGGCTTCTCCAGAGCGAGCGATGGGCTCTCGCGAGATTCGTCGCGTGCGCCACGTTCTCGCCGGCCGAGTGTAAGTCGAGCGCCGACACACGTTCGTCGAGTCCTTCGCCGCTTGCCACGTGCGAGAGGGTTCGGTGGCCGAGAACCGCCTGGGCCTGCGCCGCGGCCAACCGATCGAGCGCGCCGTCGCGGCGGACGGGAGCCAGGCCTTCGGCGCGCCGTGCGGCGTTCACCATCGCGAGCACGACCTCTTCGGGGGTTCGCGCTCCCTCCGCGAGCTCCTCGCCGGGAGCGTGTCCAAAGTCGTAGGTTTCGGGCGGCTCGGTGCCGGCGGCGACGAGCGCTTCGGTGACGACGCGCGGCCCGTCGGCGGTCGTCGCGAGGACTTGGACGAGCCACGCGCCCTCGCGGTCGGCACGAAACCGGGCGCGCACGCGCGTCCCCGCGAGCGAGGCGAGCACCGCGTGAGGTCGCCCGCGCGGGCCGAGCACGACGACCTCGGCGCTGGTCGCCGGAACGAGCAGTGTCGCGCGCACGTCGAGCCACGTTCCAATCGTCACGCGCGTCGGCAAGGGTTCGAGATCGGCGAGCACGCTCACGGCGATCGCGCCGAGCGCTCGGCGCCCTTCGGTCGTGCGAAGCGTTGCGCTCCCGCAGCGCCGCTCGCCGTGGTCGCCGAGCGTGGCGAGCCACTCCGTCAGCTTGGCTCGTTCGACCTCCACGCCGAACGGCCCTTCGAGCGTCCAGGCGCGCGGCCAGACGTAGGGCGCGCCTTCGCTCCGCAGCGCAAACGTGAGCTCGCTCGTGTCGAGCGGACGCTTTCCGGCCGCTTCGCGGAGAGCGATGCGTTCCGCCACGCGTTCGAGCGCCCGGTCGCTGCTCCCGCACGGCGAACCGTCGCCGGCTCGGGCGTCGAACGGCTGCGGCGAGCGCGTCGACGTCGCCCAGACGTGGCGCTCGGCGGCGCGAGCGTCGTCCACCGGACGCGCGGGGTCACTCCGGACTGGCGCTTCGGGGACGGTGCTCGCCGGAGTTGGCCCCGAACAGGCGACGAGGACCAACGCCGACACGGCGGAGAGCCGCGGAGCCTTTCGGCGATGGGCGCGCAGTCGGTCCATGGGCCCAATTTGTGCCAGAGGTCCGTGGCAGGGACCAAGGAATGGTAAGGTGAAGCCCCCGATTGCGAATGCGGGGACTTCCGAAGCACGCGTTCATCC
>DASUTR010000472.1:0-5017 GCA_036374535.1 Polyangiaceae bacterium | reverse complement strand
GTCCCGTCCCGTGGTCGCCGGCCTTGTCTCCGTCCGAGCTCGACGCGGGGTTTCCGAGCGACCGACCGCTCGTTTACGTGACGATTGGTTCGTCCGGGCGTCATGCCGGCCTCGAGGCCGTCCTGCGCGTCATCGGAGAGTTTCCCGTCAACGCGATCCTTTCGACCGCCGGACGCTTCGAGGTTGCCCGGCCTCCTCCCAACGTGCACGTCGTGCGTTATGCGCCTGGAGCGGAGATCGCCCGCCGAGCGAGCTTCGTCGTCACCAACGGCGGAGCAAGTACGAGCTACCAGGCACTCGCCGAAGGCAAACCCGTCTTGGGACTGCCGTCCAATCTCGATCAGTATCTCGCGATGACCGCGATCGAACGCGCGGGTGCAGGTCGCCTGGTTCGATGCGGAGCAGCAACGCCGCGCGCGGTGCGTGACGCGTTCACCGAGCTCTTGCAGTCCGAGAGCTTGCGCGAAGGTGCATCGGCCGTCGCGCAGGCGTTCGCGCGCTTCGATTGTCACGCACGCTTCGATGCGTGGCTCGACGAGGTTTTCGACGAAAAGGAAAAGGAGGTACGAGATGAAATTGCTTCAAGAGCCTAGGCACCGGGCCGCGCTCGTCGCGTGCGCAGGCATCCTGCTCACGGTCGCACCTGCGACGCCGAGCCACGCAACCGAGCAATCACCGTCGGGGAACGAGGTCCAGTTTCGCACGCAGCTCCGCGAGCGCGGCGGTGTCGTGCGCTGCGGCCTTTTCACGCGCAGCGGATGGTTGAAGAAGCCCGTCGGTGCGGCCATCGTGAAGGCCGACACGGCGCGGCCGATTTGCATTTTTCGCGGGATTCCCGAGGGCACCTACGGGCTGTCGGCGTTCCACGACAAGAACGGCAACGGCGAGCTCGACACGAACTTTCTCGGCATGCCGATCGAGGATTACTGCGCCTCGAACGACGCCCGCGGGTTCATGGGCCCGCCGAGCTTCGAAGACGCCAAGTTCACCTACCAGGGCGGCTCGAGGCGGCTCGAAGCTCGGATGAAATAGCTCGCGATGACCCTCGTCAGTCGAAGCGGAACCGGCCCAAGAACCCGAGGTCGCGCCAATCGGCGGAACCGCCGCGACCCATGAGGTTACCGAAGCGCAGCATACCGCCGAGGTCGACGTTGCGGCTCACCGACGCGATCACTCCGCCCTCGAGCGGGATCTGAAAGGCGTCGCCGAATCCTTCGAGCGGCCCGTGCACCGCCGTGCCGACGAACGGCACGACAACGTCGGTCGCCTGGAAGTAAAACCAGATCGGGAGATACAGGTACTCGCGGTTTCCGCCGTCTTCGTCGGCGCGACCGACGAGGCCGATCTTCAGCGAGGGGTCGAACACGAACGCAACGACGGGGCTGATATTCAGCCGCCCGAGCACGCCGCCGCGCACGGCGAGCTGGAACGGGTCGAACGCGGGGATCAGCGGCGCCGTCACGTGCAAATCGAGCTCGAAGTCGGCGTCGCGCACGAGCCCGTACAAAAGGCCCATGCCGACGCCCGCGGCGTTGTAGAAATCGCCCTGCTCGTCACCGCAGTTGAAACAGGGGCCGCGGTCGTGGGTCACGCCGAGCGTAAGGTCGTCGGTGACGCCGAAATACAGGTGCACGGGCAGCGTGAACGGGTCGAACGCCGGCTGATCGTCGCTGATGTTCATGTCGGCCATCAGCGGGCGAGCGGGTTCACCGGTGAGCTCGACGCTGCCGCTCGGCAAGACGTAGCTGCGCTCGGTGTACACCTGAGCGGCGGCGGGGACCGTTAGAAAGGAAAAGAACGCGGAGACGAGAAGGGGAACGATTCGACGTGTCACGGCGCGCGACTCTATCATCATCACGACGCTCGCTCGGAACCACGTACCGTGGCAGAAATGCTTTGCGCGCAGCGAGCATGAGGAACTAGGCTCGTTCCTCGAGGGCGGCTTTTCGAGGCTGATTCCGGATGAAGGACACGCACCTCTGGATCCTCGACGATCTGCCGATCGGCGTGTGGGTCGGCCGAGCACCCGAGGGAAGCGGCGTCTACACGAACCGAGCGTTCCTCGAAATCCACGGACGAGAGGTCGCTCCGGGCTCCATCGCGGACGTACCGGCCATGTACGGCGTCCACGATTCGGCGGGCAACGCGTACCCCGTCGAGCGCTTGCCGTTCTCGCGGGCGCTCGCCGCGGGCTCGCGCGTCAGCGCCGACGATTTCGTCATCCATCGTGAGGACGGCAGGAAGGTGCCGATCCGGGCCATCGCCCAGCCGGTCAAAGACGAGAACGGCGCGACGACGCACGTCATCATCGCCGTCACCGACATCACGAACGAGGCCAAGGCACGCGCGGATCAAGCCGAGTTCGCGCGACGACTCAAGATCGTCGTAGATCACGCGCCCGTCGTCTGCTGGTCGGCCGATCGTGACGGTATCATCACGCTGTCGGAGGGCGCCGGCTTGAGCTCGCTCGGCGTGAGCTCCGGACAGCTGGTCGGAATGTCGGTTTTCGATCTCTATCGGGATTACCCGCTCATCTGCGCGAACATCAGGCGCGGGCTCGCCGGAGAATCGTTCTGGTACACGACCTCCGTCGGCAGCGCGGCGTACGAAACGTGGATCACGCCCATTCGCGATTCGAACGGCGAGCTATCGGGAATTCTGGCGGTCTCGAACGACGTGAGCGAAATCCGAAAGCTCCAGGCGCACACGATCCAGACGGACCGCGTTCTCGCTCTCGGAACGCTCGCGGCGAGCGTCGCCCACGAGATCAACAACCCCCTCACGTACGTGCTCGCCTACCTCGAAGAGCTCGAGCTCGCGCTCGGCGACGTAGGCGGCGCGCCGGCCGCGCGCGCCCGCGAGGCGCTCGAGCCCGTGCGCAACGGCGTTCGGCGCATCGCAGCCATCACGCGCGATCTCCGCACCTTCAGCCGCCCGGACGACGTCCGGCTCGAGCCCATCGATGCGCGCCTCGTCGTCGAGAGCGTGCTCAAGCTCTTGCGCAAGGAAATCGAGGCGCGCGCGCGCTTCGTGCTCAAGCTCGAGGCGACGCGCGCCGTGCGCGGCAACGAAGCACGACTCGTCCAGGTCGTGATGAACCTCGTCATGAACGCCATTCAAGCACTGCCGCCGGACGCGGCGTCGGAGCACGAAATTTCCGTGGCGGTGCGCGAGGAAGGCGACAAAGTCGTCATCGAAGTGTGCGACAGCGGTCCCGGCGTGAAGCCCGAGGATCGGGAGCGCATCTTCGAACCGTTCGTGACGACCAAGCCCATCGGAGTCGGCACGGGGCTCGGGCTGTTCGTCTGTCGCAACGTCGTGCGCGGCCTCGGTGGGGAGGTCGTCGTCGGCGATCGACCCGGCGGCGGCGCGGCCTTTCGAGTGCTCTTACCCGTCGGACGGGGCGCTCCGCGTCCCGCGACCGCGACCATCGCAGCGCCACCGGCTCACGGAGCGCGCGTGCTCATCATCGAAGACGAAGCGCTCGTCGCGCGCTCGTTCGCCGAGCGGCTTCGCGCGAACGGGATGGAGGCCGAGATCGCCGCGAGCGTCGACGAGGCGTTCGAGCTCATCGCGCGGAGTCCGGCCTTCGACATCGTCTACTGTGACCTCATGATGAAGGGCCTGACGGGCATGGATTTCGCGGAAAGAATCGACGCGCGCTCGCCCGAGCTGCGAGCGCGCGTCGTCTTCATGACGGGCGGCGCCTTCACCCCGCGCGCCGCCGCTTTCGTCGAGGCGAACGGCGAACGCTGCGTCGAAAAGCCGTTCGACATCGCCCTGGACATCGCGCAGAGGCTCAGCCGGGCACGAGCATGATGGGGTACGTGACGGTGACGATGCCGCCGTCCGGCGACGGAAACGAAATCCCGTAAAAAGCGCTGAGCACGCAGCTCGTGACCGCGGAATCCGGGAGATCACCGCCGCCGTTCGTGACG
The DNA here is from genome assembly GCA_036374535.1 of Polyangiaceae bacterium. Taxonomy (GTDB): domain Bacteria; phylum Myxococcota_A; class Polyangia; order Polyangiales; family Polyangiaceae; genus PMG-095. The sequence continues at coordinate 1,079 of DASUTR010000472.1, read as the reverse complement.
TTCGTGACGCTGCCGTCGCGACCGATCACGAAACGCGCACTCACGCGCCCGGTGAGGTTCGGGTTCGCACGCAAGCCGGACTCGTAACACTGGCGGAAACGACCGTAATTCTGGCGCACGATGCGTTGGATGACCTCGGCGGGAATGTGCCCGTTCACGGTGGTTTTGCCCGCACGGACGCTCGGCGCCTTGGTGACGTGACCGCCGCCGGCGTTCCCGAGGCTTTTGCCCATGCCGGGGCCGATGCCCCATTTGCCGGGGCCCATGCCGCAGTTCGTGCCACACGTTCCGATGGATCCGATACCGATCTGCTCGCCGTACCCGCCCCCTCCGAAACCGGGCCCCGAAAGCCCGAGCCCGCCCGCGCCGCCGCTTTCGTCGATGCTCTCGCCGAACATCTCGCCCCAGCGGTCGGTCGTGTCAGGACCGTTCGGCACGCTCTCGCCCCAAAGCGCCTGCGGCGTCGAGCGTCCGTTCAGCGCGTTCAAAAGCCCGACCGTGCCGAAGTTCATCGCTTCCGCGACGAGCTCCGGCCGAGAGAGCACCACGTCTCCGTCGCCCTGGATGGCGAACTTCTTCTGCACCGAAGGCTTGTCGGGCCGTCCCATCTTGCCTTCGGGGCCTTTCGCGGCCGTCCCCGGGGTACCGCCGCCCTGCACGCTCGAAGAATCGCCTTCGCTCGGAGTGACCTTTCGTTCCTGCTCGGCGTCGGCCTTCAGAATCGCGAGCATCGTCGCGAGCTGTTCGCGGTCGAGGCCGTCGTCGAGCGTGGAGCCCATCGCGGGCGTGTAATACGCAAGCGTTCCGAGAAACGTGGCGACGGCCGCGAACGTCGCGAGAAACGACGAGCCGAGTCCACGCGCGTCGGCGCCGGCCGAGCGCGGCATCCGTTTGGCCGCGGTGACGCTCGAGACGCGAAACGTGAGCGCGCCGAGGGTCACCTCGGCCGTGACGCCCTCGTCGAGCGCCGCGGAGCGACGACCGTCCGCCCCGTCGATCGTGACGCGAAGCTCGCCGCTCCGCGCTTGCAGTCCGGCGCCGATCGGCGCCACGACGCACGGAACTCCGGCTCGGAGCTC
>DASUTR010000471.1:0-10856 GCA_036374535.1 Polyangiaceae bacterium | reverse complement strand
CGGCGCGCTGCTCGAGCAACGCCGTATCGATGCCCGAGAGCACCGTCGAAGCTCCGTCGTTCGACACGTCGAGCGGTGGCTCGGGATCGACGAGGAAGCGGTACAGCGCCTCGAGCGGCGCTTCGTAGCCGCAGCCGTCGTCGCCGGCCGCCGCGATCATCGCCTGAAGAGCGACCGTAAGCGCTTCGGCGCTGGTCTCGCCCGCGGGTGTCGCGAGGCCGTTCGGATCCCATTTGAGAAAGCCCGAATCGTTCCAGGACGTGAGCCCGGTCCGTATCGTCCCCATCAGGTGCGCGCGGTCGTTCACCGGGCGTCCGTCGCTCGACGGCAGGCAAACGTGCGTGCCGCCCTGGCTGCCGAGCGCCGTCGTGATGACGCCGACGTGCATGTCGCGCACGGGAGCGATTTCGCGCACGCTGTTCGTCGGGCAAACGCCGTTCGTGGCGGGCGCGGTCGTCGAATCGTCGAAGATGCAATACGGATCGACGAGGCGCCCGACGAGCCTCGGCACCGCTTCCGCGAGGACGGCTTGCTTCTCGAACATCGAGATCGAGTTGTCGACCACGAAGAGAACGTCGACTTTCGTCGCCGTCGCCGTTGGACCCGCACCTCCGCCGCCCTCACCCGCCGCTCCGCCTTCGTCACCGGCCCCGCCCTCGCCGGTTCCCCCTGAGCCCGCTGCGTTTCCGCCGAGCCCCGCGGTGCCGGCCTCGGCCGCTCGTCCGCCTCCGCCAGCACCCGCCCGTCCGCCAACACCGGCAGCGCCGGCTCCGGATCCGCTCGCACCCGCAATACCGGCGCCCGCGCTGCCGCCCGTCGCCGGTGGCCGGTCAGGCTTCGATCCGTTCGAGCCGCCGCAAGCAAGCGCGCCGGAAAGTCCGAGCGCGCAAAGGTTCGTTCCAAGCTTCATTGTCCTCACCACCACACCTCGAGCCCCGAGCTAAGCACCGAAAACCTGTGCATGGACTGTGGCCGGGGACACCGACTTCCGTTGAGAGTGACGCCCCGCGCGGACCGGCGGAGCCTCCCGTACGGAGGGAGTCCGACAAGCTGTTGAAAAGCTCGGGTAAGCCTCTTGGGAGTCGCGTCGAAGGGTCTCGTCGGCCGCCGTTTCGGGCGCCCGATGTCCACAAACTGCCACCGACCTGTGCGTAACCTGCGTTCAGCCCATACGAAAGTTCAGTGGGCTAGCGGACTTAGCCTGTGTGCCCAATACTTGGAGGCAACGTCACTACTAATTGGTGATTTTTCCTTGTCGTTGCCCATTACCTTGGGGTATGGCTACGTTTCTCGCTTTGCCGGGTGCGCTCGGTGGCGAGGCAACCACTAAACTGACGAAAGCTGTCCGAATTACCAGTAGTTGACGAAATTCCAGGGTGCATCCGCCCCCTGGCCCCGCGCTAAAGCGGTCCGCATAGGACGCCTAGCCGGGAAGCTCAGCAGTCAGACAATCGAGGGTCGCACGTTGGTCACTGTGGCTTGACGCCACGGCAACCGCGGGTGGCCAGCTTGTCGCTTGGGCCAGGGGCCCCTGCTGGCAAGCAAATCGCAGCGTTGCAGGTCTTTTCGACGCCCTTGGTCCATCAGGGCTCGACGGACAGGCAGGGCGGCTTTTTTCCGTTTGGGCGCTCAGGCGCCCCGCACTCAAGGCAAGAAATCTCGGAGGAATCGGAGACATGGCGCAGTCGACGTTCGTGGGTCAGGAGCAGAGGGGCGTGAAGAACCCGAACCTGGAGAGCAAGGCCCCTCCTTCTCGTGGGGGCGAGCAGGCGGAGCCACAATCGCGTCGGGCAGGAAACAAGCGCAAAAAGGGCGGGCTCACGCTCGAGCGCCGGTACACCGATCCGAACGCGGAAGCCCTCGCTGGCGTCGTCTGGGAACGTCGCCAGAGCGTCATCACGAACCCGGACGGCTCGGTCGTCTTCAAGATGGACGGCGCCGAGATCCCCGCGACCTGGTCGCAGCTCGCGACGGACATCGTCGTCTCGAAGTACTTCCGCAAGGCCGGCATTCACGGCGACAAGACGAAGGGCGAGACGAGCGTGCGCCAGGTCGTGCACCGCATCGCGCACTCGCTCCGCGTTGCCGGTGAAGAGTTCGGCGGCTATTTCGCGACGAAGAAGGACGCCGACACCTTCGAGGCCGAGCTCACTTACCTCATGGTCAATCAGTACGGCGCGTTCAACTCGCCGGTCTGGTTCAATTGCGGACTCTTCCACGAGTACGGCATCGAAGGCTCGGGCGGTAACTGGGCGTGGATCCCCGAGACCGACACGATCGGCGAGACGCCGAATGCGTACGGGCACCCGCAGTGCTCGGCGTGCTTCATCCAGGCGGTCGACGACGACCTCATGGGCATCTACGAACTCGTGAAGAACGAGGCGCGTCTCTTCAAGTACGGCTCCGGGACAGGGTCGAACTTCAGCGCGATCCGCGGCAAACAAGAGAAGCTCTCCGGCGGCGGCACGTCGAGCGGCCTCATGAGCTTTCTCGAGGTGCTCGATCGCGCAGCCGGCGCGACCAAGAGCGGCGGCACGACGCGCCGCGCGGCGAAGATGGTTTGCCTCGACATGGATCACCCGGAAATCGCGGACTTCATCCAATGGAAGGTGCGCGAAGAGAAGAAGGCGAAGGCTCTCATCGCCGCCGGGTTCGAGAGCGATTTCAACGGCGAAGCCTACAGGACCGTGAGCGGGCAGAACTCCAACAACTCCGTCCGCGTGAACGACGAGTTCATGAAAGCGGCGCTCAGCGGCGGCAAATGGCAAACCCGCATGCGCACCACCGGCGCCGTCGTCGACACCTACGAAGCCGCCGAGCTCTGGAACATGCTCGCCGAATCGGCGTGGGCGTGCGCCGATCCCGGCGTGCAGTACGACTCGACGATCAACCGCTGGCACACGTGCTCGAACAGCGGGAAGATCAACGCGTCGAATCCGTGCTCCGAGTACATGTTCCTCGACGACACGGCTTGCAACCTCTCGTCCCTGAACCTCACGAAGTTCTTGAACGAGGACGGAAGCTTCGACGTCGACGGCTACCGGCACGCCATCGAGCTCTTCTTCTTGGCGCAGGAGATCCTCGTCGATTTCTCGAGCTACCCGACGCAGAGGATCGCGCAAAACTCGCACGACTACCGTCCGCTCGGGCTCGGCTACGCGAACCTCGGCACGTTGCTCATGCTGCAGGGCATCCCCTACGACTCCGACACGGGTCGCGCGATTGCCGCGGCGCTCACCGCGATCCTCTGCGGTCACGCCTACGTTACCAGCGCGCAGATGGCCGCGTCGAAGGGCGCGTTCCCCGGCTACGAGAAGAACCGCGAGCCGATGATGCGCGTCATGCGCATGCACCAGGACGCCGCCTACGCCATCCACCGCGACGAATGCCCGGAGTCCCTCTGGCGCGCGGCGTGCGAGGACTGGGACCAGGCCGTAAAGCTCGGTGATGTCCATGGGTTCCGCAATGCGCAGGCCACCGTGCTCGCGCCGACGGGCACGATCGGCCTCCTGATGGACTGCGACACGACGGGCATCGAGCCCGATTTCGCGCTCGTGAAGTTCAAGAAGCTCGCCGGCGGCGGCTACTTCAAGATCGTCAACCAGTCCGTCCCCGAAGCGCTGCGGCGGCTCCGCTACTCCGAAGCGCAGATCAGCGAAATCGTCGCGTTCGTCTCGGGCACGAACACGCTCATCGGCGCGCCGCACGTCAACCGCACGTCGCTCAAGCAGCGCGGGCTCACCGACGAGGATCTCGCGAAGGTCGAAGCGGCGCTCGTCGGCGTGTTCGAGTTGAACCTCGCGTTCGGACCCTGGGTCCTCGGCAAGGAAACGTACGAGCGGCTCGGCGTTACCGCCGAGAAGATGAGCAAGCCCGGCTACAACCTCTTGAAGCACCTCGGCTTCACTCAGAAAGAGGTCGACGAAGCGAACGACGTCATCGTCGGTCGCATGACGATCGAAGGCGCGCCACACCTTCGCGCCGAGCACTACCCGGTGTTCGATTGCGCCAACCGTTGCGGCAGCACCGGCCAGCGCTTCCTCGCGCCCATGTCGCACGTGAAGATGATGGCGGCGGCGCAGCCGTTCCTCTCGGGCGCAATCTCGAAGACCGTGAACCTCCCGAACGACGCGACCGTCGACGACGTGCGTCAGATCTACGAAGAGGGTCACCGCCTCGGCCTCAAGGCCGTCGCGCTCTATCGCGACGGCTGCAAAGCCTCGCAGCCGCTCAGTACGACCAGCAAGGAGACCGCGTCCGACGACGAGGACATCTCGATTCCTCCGGCGCCTCTCGTTCCCATCACGACGCCGGCTCCGAGTCTGCGGCCCGACGGTCATCGTGTCCGCTTGCCCAAGAAACGCAGCGGTTTCACGCAAGAGGCGTACGTTGGCGGACACAAGGTCTTCCTTCGTACGGGCGAATACGAAGACGGCTCGCTCGGCGAGATCTTCATCGACATGCACAAAGAGGGCGCAGCGTTCCGCTCGCTCATGAACTGCTTCGCCATGTCCGTATCGGTCGGCTTGCAGTACGGCGTGCCGCTCGAGACGTTCGTCGAGCAGTTCACGTTCACCCGCTTCGAGCCGCACGGCGTCGTCACGGGGCACGACAACATCAAGTTCTCGACCTCGATCGTCGATTACATCTTCCGCGTGCTCGGCGTGGAGTACCTGAAGCGCTACGACTTCGCCCAGGTGAAGCCCGCCGAGGCGCCGACGGCCATCGAGGATCCCACCGTCCCTCGCCTGGTCGCTCCGGAGCCCATTCCGGCGTCCCTCGCTCCAGCCGCCCTCGCATCGAATCACGCGGGGCACGACACGCGCGGCGCGCACGAACCCCACGGAGCGCTCGACGCGCAGCTCGAAGAGATGATGGGCGACGCGCCGGTGTGTGACGGGTGCGGCCACATCACGGTCCGAAACGGCGCCTGCTACAAGTGTCTGAACTGCGGCAATTCGATGGGTTGCAGCTGAGTGGCGGGCCGATCGGTAGGCCGGGGCCCCGGCGATCGGGGCCCCACCCGAGGGAACGAGGACGGGCCGTCCTTGCGGTGGCAGAATTCGCCGATTTGCGAATTTGGAGCCAAGGCACTAGCGTGACGAGCGGAGGACGCTCATGTCGGAACGCTTCTCGCTACTCACTCCCCTCGGCCTCGGCCTCGTCGCGACGGCGCTCTTAGCCGGATTCACCGGCTGCAAGAAAGACGAGCCGCCGCCGCCGCTGCCGTCGGCTGCTCCGGCGCCCACGCCTACGCCAACCGAGCAACTCACGCTCGTGCCGGAGGACGCCGGCGCACCGGTCGACGCGGGCGACGACGCCGGAAAGAAGACCGGAGGGAGCGGTCAGAGCATGGCGAAATGCTGCGCGGCGCTTGCGTCGAACGCGGCGCTCGCTCCGTCCCCGAACAAGGAGTACATGCTCGCCGCTGCGCAAGCATGCAACGTGGCGGTCGGCGCCGGTCAGGGCGCTCCCGCGGTACTCGCCGCCGTTCAGGGTGCGCTCCGCGGCGCGGGCATGCCCGCGGCGTGTAAGTAAAAGCGTCGCTCCCGACGGGCTTCCGGGTTGCGGTCGGGAGCCCAAGGATCAAAGCTTCCGACCCCCACACGGGGCTTCAGGAGGACATCCGCATGACTCTGCGCATCGGCGACACCGCCCCAGATTTCAAGGCCGAAACGACCGAAGGCCCGATCCAGTTCCACCAGTGGGTGGGCGATTCGTGGGCCGTGCTCTTCTCGCACCCCAAGGATTTCACGCCCGTTTGCACGACCGAGCTCGGCTACATGGCCAAGCTCAAGCCCGAGTTCGACAAGCGGAACGTGAAGATCATCGGCCTCAGCGTCGACCCGGTGGACTCCCACTCGAAGTGGGCGGACGACATCAAGGAGACGCAAGGTTACGCGCCGAACTACCCGATGATCGGCGACCCGACCCTCGAGGTCGCAAAAGCCTGGGGCATGCTGCCCGCCGAGCTCGCCGGAAGCTCGCAGGGCCGGACCGCGGCGGACAATCAAACCGTCCGCAACGTGTTCGTCGTCGGCCCCGACAAGAAGATCAAGCTCATCCTCGTGTACCCCATGAGCTGCGGACGAAACTTCGACGAGGTGCTGCGCGTCGTCGATTCGCTCCAGCTCAGCGCCAAGCACAAAGTCTCGACGCCCGTGAACTGGAAGCAGGGCGAGGACGTGATCATCGCCGGTGCCGTCTCCGACGAGGACGCGAAGAAACAGTATCCGAGCGGCTGGAAGTCGCCGAAGCCGTACATCCGCATCGTCCCCCAGCCGAAATAAGCGCTCGACGAACGTCGCGTCGGCTCGGGCGCGCGTCCGCGCGCAAAGAGAGCAAAGGCGTCACGCTCGCGGCACTCCACGTGCCGCGAGCGAATCGCCGCGGGCTCTCAGATCAGGCGAACGTCTTCGGCGCGCGGCCCCTTCGGACCCTGGCCCTCGGTGAAACTCACGCGTTGGCCTTCCTGGAGCATTTCGAGCGACGTGCCCACCAGTGCCGACTGGTGGAAAAACATGTCCTTGCCCGACGCCGTCGCGATGAATCCAAATCCCTTGTCCGTAATTTTCTTGATTGTACCTTCGGCCACGTTAGTGCTCCTTTGAAATGCGGGTTTCTTCGCCCCGCGTGAAACGCTGATGGAGCATCCTGCAGCTCGATCGGCTAGAGCCCAGTACACTCTCTTCCTTGGGGTGTAAAGCGCGCACGGAGCGAAGGTCCGTGCTACGCCCCGTTCCAGGGTCCCCGCCACGCGGTTCGCGCGTCACGCTCTGCCCTCCGAGCAGCGCACCGGCGGCACTCGAATTTTAGCGGCGTCGTTTGCACGAGCCGCCGAGGAGGTTTCAGCATGACGAGCGCGCGTCCACCCCAATCGATGAAGCGGCTTGCCTTCGTCGGCAACCACCTGCCGAGGCACTGCGGAATCGCAACGTTCACCGCCGATCTCAGCGCGGCGGTCGCGCGCGCGGTCCCCGACGCCGAAACGATGGTCGTCGCCATGAACGATCCCGGCTCGTCCCACGTTTACCCGGACGTCGTGCGCTTCGAAATTGCCGAAGGGGAGGTCGCGGGGTACCGGCGCGCCGCCCAATACCTGAACGCAAATTCGGTCGACGTGGTGTCGCTCCAGCACGAATACGGAATCTTCGGAGGCAAGGCGGGCCGCCACGTCGTCACGTTGCTGCGAGAGCTCTCCATGCCGGTCGTCACGACGCTCCACACGATCCTCACGGCGCCGTCGCCCGAACAGCGCAGCAGCCTGGAAGAAGTCATTGCGTTGTCCGAACGCCTCGTCGTCATGAGCGATCACGGCGAACGGACGCTGCGCGAGCTCCACGGCGTCCCCGCGGACATCATCGACATCATTCCGCACGGCATCCCGTTCGGCGACTCCGCCTCGAAGAGCAAGGAGCGGCTCGGCTTCACGCAACGCAAGGTGCTGCTCACGTTCGGCCTTTTGTCTCCGGACAAGGGAATCGAATACGTGATCGACGCGCTGCCGAAGATTCTGGAGCGACATCCGAGCACGCTGTTCGTGATCGTGGGCGCGACGCACCCGCACGTGAAGGAACGCCACGGCGAAGCCTACCGGCTCATGCTCGCAAGCCGCGCCCGGCGCCTCGACGTCGGCGACCACGTCGTGTTCCACGACCGCTTCGTCACCGACGCCGAAATCGCCGAGTTTTTGGCCGCGAGCGACGTCTACGTCACCCCCTACTTGAATCCGGAACAAAGCACGTCGGGCACCCTCGCTCGCGCCGTAGCGGCGGGTAAGGCGGTGGTTTCGACGCCTTACTGGCACGCGCGCGAGCTACTCGGCGACGGGAGCGGCTCCCTCGTGCCCGTCCGCGACGCCGCGGCGTTGGCGGCAGCCGTCGACGACCTCTTCACCGACGACGCGAAACGCGCCGCGCTCGGCGCGCTGGCCGCCGAGCGCGGCCGAAGCATGGCCTGGCCCGTCGTGGCACAACGCTACGTCGAAGTGTTCGAGACCGCGCGGGTACAGGAACGGCGCACCCGGCTCACCCGTGCTCGTTCGGATGTCGCGAGGCCTGCCCCGGATCTCCCCGAGATAAATCTCGACCATTTGACCACCCTGACGGACGATACGGGGCTCCTCCAGCACGCGACCTTCGCGGTGCCGCGCTACGCGGAAGGCTACTGCCTCGACGACAATGCCCGCGCGCTCCTGCTCATGGCGCTGCTCGAGGACTCGGGCGTGATGAATCCGCGCAAGATTCGGACGTTCGCCGCGCGCTACCTCGCCTTCGTCGCGTACGCTTTCGATTCGCGCTCGCTACGGTTCAAAAACTTCATGTCGTACTCGCGACGGTGGAGCGAAGACGTGGGCTCGGAAGACAGCCACGGCCACGCCATCTGGGCGCTCGGCGCCACGATCGGCCGTGCGCGGGACCCGGGCAGAAGCAGCCTGGCGGGCGAGCTATTTCAGGCGGCTCTCCCGGGGCTCCTCGAGCTCGGGAGCCCGCGCGCCTGGGCCTGCGGTCTCCTCGGCATCGACGAGTACCTGCGCGCATTCCAGGGTGACAGCAGCGTCGAAGCGGTAAGAAAGGAGCTCGTCGGGCGGCTCGTCGGCCTGTACCAGGCTGTGGCTACCAAAGATTGGCCCTGGTTCGAGCTCTCGCTCACCTACGCCAACGCGCGGCTTGCTCAGGCGCTCATCGTGTCGGGCAGCTCCATGCACTCCGAGGAGATCACGAGTATCGGCGTGAACGCGCTCGGCTGGCTCGGCAAGCTGCAGATCGAAAACAGCGACTATTTCGCGCCCGTGGGCTCCGACGGGTTTTACGAACGCGGCGGTCGAAAGGCCGCCTTCGACCAACAGCCGATCGAGGCGACGTGCATGGTTTCGGCGAGCCTCGACGCTTTGCGCGTGACGCGTCACGCGATCTGGGCCGAACACGCGTGCCGCGCCTTCGATTGGTTCCTCGGACGAAATCACCTGCACGAGCCGCTCTACGACGCGACCACGGGCGGCTGCCGGGACGGGCTGCACGCGGATCGCCCGAACCAGAATCAGGGCGCCGAATCGACGCTGTCGTTTTTGCTTGCCCTCGTGGAAATGAAAGGTGCCGACTACGCGCGCATCCCGAGCACGAGGAGTCAGTGAAAGAACCATGGGATCCCTCAAAATTACCCGCAGCGCCCAGCGCCTCCTTCCCGATGCACGCCGCGTACTCGCCAAACCGTACTCGCCCGGGGAGGAGGTGCTTCTCGCCGGCCCCTCGCGGGCGGCGCTGCTCATGCATCGCGTCCTCGCCATCCCCGAATCCGACGTGCGCCCGTTGCTCGCGGACATTTTGGCGACGTTCTCGCAGCGCCATCGAAATTTCGAAGACCTCCTCGAAGAGCATTTCAGGCTGGTCGCCCACCTCGTCGACTCGACCGAGTTGCTTTCGGCCGAGCGCCGCTTGCTCATCGGCGCGTACTTCACGCACGAGTACTCCGTCGAGGCCGCGGCGCTCTTCAATCCGTCGATCGTGCCCGCGCCGGCCGGGGCCGAGCAGCGCCCGGACGAACGTCGCTTCGTGATGAGCCTTCGCGCGGTCGGAGAGGGACACCTTTCGTCGATCGAATTTCGAACCGGGGTCATCGACGCGTCCGGCGAATTGATCTTCGACCCGTTGAGCCCGTTCCTCGTCTCCGGCTACCGCACCGAGCCGAGCCGCTACGACAAGGGTCTGTTCGGCGCGAAGCTTCGCGAGCTCGGTGTCGGCAACGACATCGCGGATCAGGTCCTCGGGACGCTCTCGGAGCACTTCACGCACGCCGAGCTCGAAGCATCCATTTCCACGCTCGAAACCCACGGACCAGGCGCCGCGATCTGGTTCGAAACCGTGAAGATCATCCGCGTGCTCGCCTCTTCGAACTACGTGACGACGTTTCCGGCGTCGTCCGCGCTTTCCGAGCGGGTCATCTTCCCCGCAGGCCCGAACGAAACGCGGGGGATGGAGGACGCGCGTTTCGTTCGCTTCGTCGAAGACGACGGCTCCGCCAAGTATTACGCGACCTACACCGCGTACGACGGTTTCCAGATCATCCCCCAGCTCATCGAAACGACCGATTTCCGGAGCTTCACGATTTCGACGCTCAACGGAGCCGCAGCGCAGAACAAGGGGATGGCGCTCTTTCCGCGCCGAGTCGGCGGCAAATACGTGATGCTGTCGAGAAAAGATCGAGAAAACCTCCACATCGGCACGTCGACCAACGTGCGCTTCTGGGACGAGGTCAGCGAACTCTACCGGCCGTCGAACCCCTGGGAGCTCTTGCAGATAGGCAATTGCGGCTCACCCATCGAGACCGACGCCGGCTGGCTCGTCCTCACGCACGGCGCAGGACCCATGCGCCGATACGCCCTCGGCGCGCTCTTGCTCGATCTCGAGGACCCGACGAAGATCATCGGCGCGCTCCGAGAGCCATTCCTCGTTCCCGACGAGAGCGAGCGCGAGGGTTACGTGCCGAACGTCGTCTACACGTGCGGCGGCATTCTGCACGGAGAGAATCTGCTCCTTCCGTACGGCGTGTCCGACTCGGCGATCGGCATCGCGACGATTCCGCTCGCGGGCCTCCTTTCCGAGCTCCGCGGGTCGAGCGCTCGCGTCACGCACGTTTGAGTTACCGGGCTCGGCGGCGAGAACGAAACGGGGATGAGCGCTTGACTTGAAGAGACATCGCGCTTAACATGCAAAACTCCACGGAGGAAGCACCGGCTCCGGCCGCACGGCTTCGCTCTGCTGATACCCGGCGTTTGCGACCGGCCGATTCTGGCGGGCCGCGGGCCTACGGGCGCGCGCGAGCATCGTGTCTCGAAGTCGTTGAGTCGCGCTTGGACC
>DASUTR010000470.1:0-3967 GCA_036374535.1 Polyangiaceae bacterium | reverse complement strand
GGTCCACCGAGCGCGCGGAGGGGGTGCGGGGCCGAGGGCGCGGTTGAGGCGCCGCCACGATTCCGAGAGACGGCCGCCCGTAGGTCGACAGTCTGGCTGCGGTGGAAGCCGCAGGCGCCCTTGGGCGACTCGTGACCCGTCAGTCGATCGATTTCCAACGTGTGCGGAGGGCGCGGCGGCGACCCGCGTCCCCGAGGACCCGCACCCCCTCCGCGCGCGAGCCGTCTATTGTTTCAATCGGTAGCCCGTCTTGAAAACCACGTACACGATGCCGAGGCACAGCGCGAAGAACGCGAGCGTCATCGAGAGGCTTGCGGCGAAGCTCACGTCCGCGATCCCGTAGAAGCTCCAGCGAAACCCGCCGATGAGGTACACGACGGGATTGAACAGGGTGGCCGTGCGCCACGCAGGCGGCAGCATGTCGATCGAGTAAAACGCGCCGCCGAGAAACGTGAGCGGCGCCACCACCAGCAGGGGCACGAACTGAAGTTTCTCGAAGCCGTCCGCCCAAATTCCGATGAGGAAGCCGAAGAGACTGAACGTTACGGACGTGAGCAGGAGGAACGTCACCATCCAGCCGGGATGAAGCACGTCGAGCGGCACGAACAGACTCGCCGTGAGCAAGATGATGCTGCCGATCAGCACGGATTTCGTCGCGGCCGCCCCGACGTAGCCGATGACGATTTCGAGTGCCGAAATCGGCGCCGACAGAATCTCGTAGATCGTGCCCGTGAACTTCGGAAAGTAGATCCCGAACGAAGCGTTCGAGATGCTCTCCGTGAGGAGCGAGAGCATGATGAGCCCGGGGACGATGAACGCGGCGTAGCTCACCCCATGAATCGCCGTCATACGGTTGCCGATGGCGGAGCCGAACACCACGAAATAGAGCGACGTCGAGACGACCGGCGAGACGATGCTCTGCAAGAGCGTGCGGAAGGTGCGCGCCATCTCGAACTTGTAGATTGCGAAAATGGCGGGTGTATTCATGATTTTTTGTGCACGAGGCTCACGAAGATCTCTTCGAGCGAGCTCTGGCGCGTCTGCAGGTCGCGGAACGCGATGCCCGCTTCTTCGAGGGCCTTCAAGAGGGCCGTGATTTGCGTGCGCCCGCCGTCGGACTCGAAGCGGTACACGAGCTTCGTTCCGCCCGCGGCGAGCTCGAGCCGGTAGGGCGCGAGGGCGTCGGGCACGCGCTCGAGCGGCTCGGCGAGGTCGAGGGAGAGCTCTTTCTTCCCGAGCTTTTGCATGAGGACGTTCTTGTCCTCGACGAGCACGAGCTCTCCGCCGTTGATGACGCCGATGCGATCGGCGAGCTCCTCCGCCTCTTGAATGTAGTGCGTCGTGAGGATGACGGTGACGCCGCGCGCGCGCAGCGTACGGATGAGCTCCCACATTCCGCGCCGGAGCTCGACGTCGACGCCCGCGGTCGGCTCGTCCAAAAACAGGATCTTCGGCTCGTGCGAGAGCGCCTTGGCGATCATGACGCGGCGTTTCATGCCGCCCGAGAGCGTCATGATCTTGTCGTCCTTGCGCTCCCAGAGCGAGAGATCGCGCAGCACCTTCTCGACGTGCTCGGCGCTCTTCTTCTTGCCGAAGAGCCCGCGGCTGAAGGTGACGGTGGCCCACACCGTCTCGAAGGCGTCGGTCGTGAGCTCTTGCGGCACGAGTCCGATGGCCGAGCGCGCCGCGCGGAAGTCGCGGACGACGTCGTGCCCGTCGGCGTGGATGACGCCGGACGTGATGTTCAGGATGCCGCAGATGACGTTGATGAGCGTCGTCTTGCCGGCGCCGTTCGGACCGAGCAGCGCGAAGATCTCGCCGTGGCGGATCTCGAGGCTCACGTCCTTGAGAGCGTGCCGGCCGGACGCGTACGTCTTCGAGACGCGCGACACCGAGACCGCCTGTTGCATGGGAGTTTCCCTGTATAGGGATCAGCCGCGCTGCCGCAAGGCGAATTCTGCGTCAGGCATGCGCGCCGGCCGGCGCGGCGAGGGGTTCGGAGTCGGGGTCGCCGGCCTCGAGCTCGCCCCGTTGGTGCTGTTTTGCGATGAGCACGTAAAGCGAAGGCACCACGAAAAGCGTGAAGAGCGTGCCGAGCGCCATGCCGCCGACGAGCACGATGCCGATCGAATTGCGGGCGATGGCGCCCGCTCCCGTGACGAGCGTGAGCGGAAAGTGACCGCACACCGTAGCAATTGTCGTCATGAGGATGGGGCGGAGACGAGTGAGGGCCGCTGCGCGAACGGCGTCGAGCTTGCTCGCTCCCCGGCGCTGCTCGGCGTTCGCGAACTCGACGATGAGGATGCCGTTCTTGGAGATGAGGCCGACGAGCGTCACGAGCCCGACCTGCGAATAGATGTTGAGCGTCGTCGTCCAGCCGTCGGTGAGGGCGAAGCTCATCCCGGGCGGTCCCGAGAACTTCAGGAACGTGAAGATGAGGGCTCCGAAAAGCGCGAGCGGTACCGACCCGGCGAGCACGACGAGCGGGTCGCGAAACGAGTTGAACTGGACCGCGAGCACGAGGAAAATCAGGACGATGGCGAGCGCCATCGCGGGCAGGAATTTCCCCGACTCCTGACGCAGCTGGCGCGATTCACCCGTGTAGTCGGTGCGCGAGCCCGGCGGCAGAATGCGCGCCGCTGCTTCTTCGAGCACCTTGAGCCCGCCGTCGAGCCCCCGTGGAGCGACGCCCGAAATCTTGATCGCGTTCAGCTGCTGGAAGCGGTTGAGGGAGCGCGGCTCGACGCCGTCCTGAATCGTGGCGATGGCGGCGAGTGGGATGAGATCGCCGTTCGGTCCGGAGATTTGGATGTCTTGCAGCTGCTCGGGCGTGAGGCGGGCGGCGCGCTCGATCTGCGGAATCACCTTGTAGCTGCGACCGTCGATGCTGAAGCGATTGACGAAGTTGCCGCCCAACATCGACGCGAGATCCCCGCCTACCTGCTGCATCGTGAGGCCGAGTGATCCGACTTTGTCTCGGTCGATGACGATGCGGGAATTGGCCTGGTCGATGCGCACGTCCGTCACGGGCGGGAACGCGAAGAGCCCGCTCTTCGTGGCCTCCGCGACGATCTGTTCGGCGTAACGCACCAGCTCGTCGTGGCCCGCCGTCGACGCGATCACGAACTCGACCGGAAAGAAGCCCGCGCTCGGCAGGGCCGGCGGCAGAAATACGGGCGCGCGGACGCCCGTGAGGCTCATCGCCTTCTGCGAGAGCTCCGCCTGAATCGGGAAAATGCTGCGCTCGCGCTCGTTCCAGGGCTTCATGATCGCGCCACCGAAACCCGCGGTCGGAAACGTGATCTGAAAGCTCTGCTTGAACTCCGGCATGGAGGTGAAGATGCGATTGACCTCGGCCGCGTACGGCGTGAGCTGCTCGAGCGTCGCGTTCGCGGGCACGTCGAGCGCCGTGAAGGCCACGCCCTGGTCCTCGGCGGGGGCGAGCTCGACCGGCGAGAACATGTAGAGCGGCACGATGAGCAGGGTGAGCGCGATCCACGCCCCGTACACCGCGCCGCGTACGCGCAGCGTCCCTTCGAGGGCGCGGCCGTACGCGTGGCTCAGCCGATCGAACACGCGATGCACGAAGCGCGACATCGGCCGCTCGCTCTGCCCCTCGCGCAGGATGCGCGACGCCATCATCGGCGACAGCGTGAGCGCGACGAAGCCGGAAATGAGCACCGCGCCGGCGAGCGTGAAGGCGAACTCGCGGAAAAGCGAGCCCGTGAGCCCGCCCTGGAACCCGACGGGCAGGTAGACGGCCGCGAGCGTGATGGACATCGCGGTGACGGGCCCGACGAGCTCGCGCGCGCCGGAGAGGGCGGCGGCCATCCGCGTTTGCCCGTTTCGAATGTGCCGGTCGACGTTTTCGACGACGACGATGGCGTCATCCACGACGATCCCGACCGACAGCACGATGGCGAGGAGCGTGAGAAGGTTGATGGTAAACCCGAAGAGCTGCATCAAG
>DASUTR010000469.1:0-4249 GCA_036374535.1 Polyangiaceae bacterium | reverse complement strand
CGCGGACACGCGCGGCGGCTCGCTGAAAAGCCTGCTCCGCCGGGCCGATTCGCTCGGCGCGCGGCTCTGCCTCGTGCTCGGCGATACCGAGCTCGAGCGAGGCGTCGTGGCGATGAAGGATCTCGCCCTGAAATCCCAGAGCGATGTTTCCCGCGGCGAGCTCGTCGCGCGCACCGTCGCCGTCCTTTCGCGACCCGCAGGGAGCCCCGCGACACCGGCATGAGCGCGCGCCGTTTGGTCCGGTCCGTCGCGCTCGGCGCGGCCATTTCTCTCTTCGCGACGCTCGCTGCGGCGCAGGACCTGATGCCGGGCTTCGGCCAGGGTCCCGGCGGCGGCCAGAGCGGCCCGCCGAAGCAACAACCAAAGAAGAATCCCGACGAACCCGAGCTCCACGCCGCTCCGGGCGCGAGCGATCAGGTCGTTGCCCCCGGCAGTGAACCGTCGCTGCCCGCGAATCCGCTGACTCTGAAACAGAGCACGTTCGATCGCATCGGCAGCGATCTCGACCCCGATTGGGAGGACCACGGCCGGGAGCCCACGACCACGCACAAGTTCTACGGTCCGTACTACGAGGAAAAGAGCGACAAGTACTCGTTCAAGCTCGCGTTTCCGGTGTGGGCCGAGCGCAAGCAGCCGTCGCTCGGCGACGCGTCCGTCGTCGATCGCGCTTCGCTCTACGGCGGGCTCTATTACAACCGGCGCAGCGCCGATCACAGCGACGACGTCCTCTTCCCGCTCTTCTGGAACATGATCGACGAGCGGAAGAAGAGCCGCACGACGGTCATCGGCCCGATCGTCAACCGCGTGACTCCCGACGAGAAGGACAACTGGGTCGCGCCGCTTTACTTCAGCGGGAAACGCAAACACGGCGGCTACACCGTCATCCCGCCGCTCCTCACGTATACGCAGACCAACGGACGCGGCGGTCTCGACATCGTCGGTCCGATGTTCTGCTCGTACAAGGGCGGCAGCCACTGCGACGCGCGCACGGCCGAGGACATGGATTTCGGCGTCGCGCCCTTGTACTTCTACGGGCAAAACCCCGAGGTGAAGTACGAGGCGATCCCGCCGCTCCTTCACTACTATCGCTACAACGATCGCGATCTTTCGTGGCTGAACGTCTGGGGTCCGTACTGGCGCGAGCACACCCAGAAGCGCGACATGTTTCATCTCTTGCCGCTGTACTGGAGCATCTGGGGCAAGAACGAGCGCCACACGACCGTGCTCCCGCTCTTCCATTACGGATGGAAGGACAAGTCGTGGCTCCTCGCGAACCCGTTGTTCGTCGTGGGCGAGGGCGAAAAGGGCGAGGACACTTTCGTCACGTGGGGCTACGCGCGCTACCGCGGGCGCACGACGCTCGACATGATCACGCCGCTCTACTGGCACTACACCGACCCGGACATTCAGCTCGACCAGAAGCTTCTGTTTCCGTTCCTGTTCTCGCGCACGAGCCCGCGTGAATCGACCCAAGCTTTCTTCCCGTTCTGGGCGCACAGCGAACGCTACGGCGTGAGCGAGACGACGTTCATCACGCCGTTCTTCCAGCACACTCACGGTATCCGCGGCTGGGAGACGAACCTCCACCCCCTCATCTACGTCGGCCGCAGCGCCACGAGCACGCACACCGTCGTCGCGCCGATCCTCTTCGACTTCGCCGAACCGAAGTCACGCACGACCGTCGTCTTCCCCGCGTTTTTCCGCTTCGCGAGCGAAGATTCGATCTCCCAGCTCGTCGGCAACGTCTACTACCACGAGCAGAAAGCCTCGAGCGGGAGCGACTGGGAGGTCCACGTGTTCCCGGCGTTCAGCTACGGGGAAACCCCCGACGGCCACTGGTGGAACGTCCTCTACGGGCTCGCCGGCTACACCCGCCGCGGCGACATGGTCAAAGTCCGCGCCGCCTGGATCCCCATCCTGCTCAGCGGCCAAGACGAGTAGAGCTCTAAAGCGGGGAACCGCCAAGACGCCAAGAGCGCCAAGGCTCGCCAAGGAAGAGAATGGGTGGGTCTACTCATCGACAACTAAATTGCTGTTGGCGAGTCTTGGCGGCCTTGGCGCCCTTGGCGGTTCAATGCGGCGTGCAAGGAGCCCCTTCGGTTCTAAACTTTGAGTCATGAGGCGCTCATGAGTCGAAAGTATCGGGCGGCGGTGCTCGGGGGGTCGGGGTTTGCGGGGGCGGAGCTCGTGCGGCGGCTCACGCAGCATCCGCTCGTCGAGCTCGTGCGTGTGTGCGCGGCCGATCACGTGGGGGAGCCCATCGCGTCGGCGCTTCCGCACCTCGAGGGAATGACGAACCTCACGTTCGAGAATCCTCCGGTCGACGAAGCCATCGCGGGCGTCGACGTAGTGCTCATGGGGCTCCCGCACGGCGCGAGCATCGAGATCGTCGATCGGTTGATGGAGAGCGACGTGCGCGTCATCGACATGTCGGGCGCGTTCAGGCTGCGCGACGCGGAAGCGTACCGGCGCTTCTACGGCGGACCGCACGCGCGGCCGGAGCTTCTCGATCTGTTCACCTACGGGTTGCCCGAGCTCCACCGCGACTCCATTCGCGAAGCCCGCTTCGTCGCGTCGCCGGGCTGCTTCGCGACGAGCATCGAGCTCGCGTTGCTCCCGTTCGCGCGCACAGGCTTGCTCCAGGGCAACGTCGAGGTCGTCGGCATCACGGGGTCGAGCGGCGCCGGAGTCACGCCTTCGCCCACGACGCACCACCCCACTCGCTCGGTGAATCTCCGTACGTACCGTCCGCTCGCACACCAGCACGCTCCGGAGATCGAAGCGGCGCTGCGCACGGCGGGAGCGCGTGACCTGCGCCTCGATTTCGTGCCCGTCTCCGCGCCGCTCGCGCGCGGAATCTTCGCGACGGCGTTCTTTCGCGTCTCCGCGTCGGTGCCCGCCGAGCGCCTCGAAGCCCTCGCACGTGACGCCTACGCCCCGGAACCGTTCGTGCGCGTCCCGAAGAACCGTTTGCCCGAAGTGGTCGCCGTGGCCGGCTCGAACTACGCGGAGGTCGGTGTCGTCATCGGCCCCGAGCAGGGCGAAACCCGGCTCGTGACGGCGTTCGCCGCGCTCGACAACCTCGTGAAAGGCGGAGCCGGTCAGGCCGTTCAAAACATGAACCTGATGCTCGGATTGCCCGAAACGACGGCGCTCGAAGATCCGGGCGGGTATCCCTGAGCCGCTACGGGACGAGCACGAGCGACCGCGCGAAGCGGGCGCCGACGCGGATGGCGGAGAAGTCGCGCCGATCCGTCGTCAGCACGCGAAATACGCGCATCCGTTCGGCGACGGCGGCGACGACGCCGTCCACGAGCCCGAGCTCGAGACGGCCGAACTTCTCGTCGAGCTCGAGCCCGCGCGCCACGTCTTCCGGCGTCGTAGGCACGTATTCGTACGTGGTCTCCGGATCGAAGATCTCCGAGGCCAAACGTCGCATGACGCTTCGCTCCGCCGAAAGGAAGTAGTCGAGCTCCGCGAACACGATCGCGGGCACGAAAATCCGACTCGCGTCGAGCAACGCCGCTTCGAACTCGGGATACTGCGCCGAACCGTCGGCCTTCGCCGCGATGGCTCGCAAGAGCCCACCGGTGTCGGCGACGAGCGCACCCCTCACGGCTTGTCTTTCAGCTTCTTGTAGAGCGCTCGTTCGTTCCCGAGCTTCGAATCGCTGACGAAGAGCATGCGCGTCGTCGGGGGGCGGCGGCCCTTGTAGTAGCGCGCCGCAACCACCCGCAGCCCGTGACGAATGAGCTCGGACGCCGAAAGCCCGTCCTTGCGCGCGCGCTCGAGGGCCGCGGCGTCGACGGGATCCAGGCGAACCGTCGTGGTGAGCTTACGCGACATACAGGTGAAATACACCCCGCGGGCCGCGTGCGCAACGCAACCGTCAGCGCCCTTCCCTCGCCTCCCCGACGAACGGCACGAAGCGCACGGCCATGAGCTCTTTCTTCTCGAATGCGTTCGGTGCTGCGCCGGCCGCGATGCGGCGATAAAGCTCGAGGCGTTGCACCGCGCCTTCGGGACCGACGGGGATGACGAGGCGGCCGCCGGGCGCGAGCTGCTCGAGCAGCGGCGCCGGAACGTGCTCGGGAGCGGCAGTCACGACGACGACGTGAAAGGGCGCGGCATCGGGCCATCCGCGATAGCCGTCGCCCGTACGCAGGCTCACCCGCTCGGAGCCGTAGCCCGTCGCGCGCAGGTTCTTTTCGGCGAACCGCGCGAGCTCGGGGACGTACTCGATGCTGTA
>DASUTR010000468.1:0-7840 GCA_036374535.1 Polyangiaceae bacterium | reverse complement strand
GTTCGAGCTCGCGCTCGGCAAGGACGCGCCGTCGCCCGCGGGCGCCGCCTACGTGTCCGTCGCCCGCGACGAGGAGCCGGCGGCGCTCTTCGTCGTGCCGAAAGACGCAGCGGCCCTCTTCCGCATGACTGCCGACGATTTTCGCGCACGAGCGCTCGTGGCCGTCGGCAAGAGCGACCTGAGCGAGCTCGTGCTCGAACGCGCCGGCAAACTCCTGCGTATCGTCCGCGCGGGCAGCGCCTTTCGCATCGACGGCACGGCACGAGCGAGTCGCGACGCGCTCGAGCCCGTGTTCGGCGCCCTCGCCCGCCTCGAGGCCAAGCGCTTCCTCCCCGTCGCCGAAGCGCAAACGGCGCGCGGGAGCGCCGCGCTGCTCGTCGTTCGTGCGACGCCGGCGGGCGGAAAGCTCCCGGCGAGCGTCGTCGAGCTCGGCGGAGCGTGTCCCGGAGCCGCAGAGCTCGTGATCGCGGTCGCGCGGAGCCCGCGCCTGCGCTCGGGTTGCGTCGAGCGAGCGGTCGTCGCCGCGCTCGAGCTCGAGCGCGAGGCGCTCGTCGATCGCGAACCGTTCCAGGCGCGCGCCGACGAGGTCGAGACGCTGCGTATCGAGCGCGGGAAGAAGCGCCTCGTGCTCACGCGCCGCGGCTCGTCCTTCCTCCTGCGCGAACCGACCGAAGCCGCCGTCGAGCTCGAAGCCGGCAACGAGCGCATCGCCGCCGTCTTGCGCGCGCCGGCCGAGCTCCTCGAGAACGCGAATCCGAAAGCGCTCGGGCTCGAGCCGCCCGAGGGCAAGGTGGTCGTCACGCGCATCGCCGAAAATGACGCCGCCGTCGAGGAGACGCTGTTTCTCGGCCGCGTCGCCGACGACGGCACGCTCGCGGCGCGCCGCGCCGACGACGGCGCCGTCCTGCTCTTCGGTAGGGACGCGGCGCGCGCGCTTGCGGTCGACGCGACGCTCCTGAAGAGCCTGCGCGTCGTCGACTTCGCGCTGTCGTCGCTCGTCGAGCTCGAGCTCACGACGCCGGAGCGCCAGCGCCTGCGCCGCTCGCCGGGCGGCTTCGAGCTCGTGGAGCCGGCGGGCTTCGCGCACGACGGCGGCCTCGCCACCGAGGCGGTGCTCGCGCTCGGTTCGCTCACCGCGCTGCGCTTCGTGGCCGACACGGACGACGGCACGTTCGGTTTCGCGAAGCCGACGCTCGCCGCGAGCGCGCGCTGGGACGGGGACGCGGGAGTGCGGTCGCTTCGCGTCGTCATGGGCCGCTCGACACCGGGCGGCTTCTTCGCGAAGCTCGACGGCGATTCGAGCGTCTTCGTGGTCGAGCGCTCCGTCGCGGAACGGCTGAGCACGCTGCTCGTCGATCGCTCGCCCTTCGTTGCGGACGAAAAGACGCTCGCTCGCGTCACGATCACCGCAAACGGAGTCAGCCGAACGCTCGAGCGGCAGCGCGAGGAGCTCGTCCCGACCGCTTCGTCCGGGCTCGATCCCGCGGTCGCCGCGCGACTTATCGAAGCGCTCGGCTCGCTGCGCGCGGAGGCGGCGGTCCATACCGGTCCGGCGCGGCCGAACGAGGGGTTCGAAAGGCCCGCCCTCGAGGTGCGCTACGAGCCCGTGCCCGGCCTCGGAAAAACGCGGACCTTCCGTGTCGGCGCGAGCGCCGTGCCCTCGGGGGTACCCTCCGAAAGCGCGTGGCCGGCGGCGCACTACGTGCGGGCCCAGGGCGTGGAGGCGACGTTTGCCGTCGCGGACGCGAAGCTCAAGCCGCTGTTCGACTTATTTTAGCGCCGGGCGGGGCGCGGGGCTCGAAAGCGGGCCGCCCGTCCAATGTTGGCTATGCTTGCCCGCGTGACGGAAGCGCAAGCCGCCGACGGACAACGCCTGGTCCTCCCCTCGCGCCTCACGGCGCGCTCGGCCGCTCGCCGCACGTGGCTTTTGGTGATCGGAGCCCTGCTGCTCGCGGGCGGCGCCTTCGCGTATTACCGCTGGCCGCGCTCCGCCGGCGGAGCCGTGTATCGCACCTCACCGCTCGAAAAGCGCACGATCACGCGCGTCATCGAAGCGACGGGCCAGGTCGAGGTCGAGGGGCGCATCGAAGTCACCCCATCGGTCTCGGGCTCGGTGGTCGAGCTGCTCGTCACGCAGGGCGCGAGCGTCAAGGCGGGCGAACCCCTCGCCACGTTGAATCCGAACGCGGCGAACGCCGCGGCGCGCGAAGCCGCCGCCGGCGTGAGCGCCGCCTCGAGCCGCGTCGCGGCCGCGGCGACCGACCTCGAGATCGCGCAAGAGCGACTCAAGCGCGCCGAGGACCTTTTCAACGATCACTTCGTCAAGCGCTCGGAGGTCGACACGGCGCGCGCGTCGGTCGAGCGCGCCCAGGCGTCGCTCCAGGCTGCAAAAGCGGAGCAGAACGTGACCGCGCAAAAGCTCACCTCGGCGAAAGAGGCGCAGCGGTATCTCACGGTGCGCGCGCCCGCGGACGGCATCGTGCTCTCGGCGCCGGCGGCCGTCGGCGTTCAGGCGGGTCCCGACAAGGGCTCGCTGTTCGTGCTGACGGCGTCGCTCAAGGTCATGCACATCGACGCGCTCGTCGCCGAGGCGGACATCGGCGCCGTCGCCCCCGGGCAAAAGGCGAAATTCACGGTTCCCGCCTACCCCGGCCTCGTCTTCGAAGGCGCGGTCGAGCGCATCGGCATCGAGCCCGATCCGGACAGCACCGTCGTCGCCTATCCGGTCACGTTCAGCGTCCAGAATCCCGAGCTCAAGCTCCGCCCCGGCATGTCCGCCGACGTGAAGATCTTCGTCGCCGAAGCCCGCGACGTGCTCGCGGTGCGCGAGGGCGCGCTGCGCTTCAGCCCGGACGCGGAGGGCACGGGAAACCGCACGCGTGTCTGGGTCTCGCGCGACGGGCGTGACGCGGAGGCCGTCGACGTGACCCCCGGGCTCTCCGACGGCGCGTACACTCAGATCACGCCGAAGGACAATCAGAAGCTCGAGCCGGGAGAACCCACCGTCATCGGTTTCGTAAAGCCCGACAAGGCCGTCAACTCGAAACCCGGCATCAGCCTCGGCAAGAAATGAGCGACCGCGAGCCCGTCATCGCCATCGAGGGGATGTCGAAGGTGCACGGGCTCGGCACCGCCGGCGTGCGCGCGCTCGATCGCGTCGATTTCGCGGTCTACGACCGAGAGATCGTGGCGCTCCGCGGCCCTTCGGGCTCGGGCAAGTCGACGCTGCTCAACATTTTGGGCTGCCTCGATCGCCCGACCGAAGGCTCGTACCGGCTCGGAGAGCTCGACGTTTCGACGCTCAATCGAGCGCAGCAAGCCTGGGTGCGGCTCCATTTCCTCGGCTTCATCTTCCAGTCGTTCCACCTCATCTCCGACCACACGGCGCTCGAAAACGTCGTGCTGCCGCTGCGCTACGCCGGCGTTCCGCGCGCCGAGCGCCGGGAGCGCGCCGAGGCGCTGCTCGGGCGCGTCGGTCTCGCGGGACGCACGAGCCACCGCCCACCGCAGCTCTCGGGCGGTGAGAAGCAGCGTGTCGCGATCGCGCGCGCCATCGCGTGCCGCCCGCGCGTGCTGCTCGCCGACGAGCCCACGGGCGCTCTCGACACGAAGACCGGCGAAGAAATCCTACAGCTCTTGCTCGAGCTCCGAGAGAAGGACGGCCTCACGATCTTGCTCGTCACGCACGATCCCCGCGTCGCCGAGCGCGCGGATCGCCAGGTGTTCATGCAGGACGGCCGGCTCTCGTCCCAGCCACCCGCGGCGGTCGGCTGATGTTCGGCAACGACACGCTCTCGAGCGCGCTTCGCTCGGTGCTCCGGCACCCGGGACGAACCATCATGACCGTGCTCGGCCTCACGATCGGCGTCGGCGCGTTCATCGCCATGGTGAGCTTCGGCGAGGGCGCCCGCCGCGCCGTCATCGCGCAGTTCGAGGCCCTCGGCGTGAACCTGCTCCGCGTCACGTCGGTGCCCGGCGTCCGCCAGCCGCGCGGCAGGAAGACACAGTTCTTGACCGAGCGCGACCTCTCGGCCGTGAAGCGCGAAACGACGAGTGTGCAGAGCGTCATCCCCGTGTTCAAGACGAGCAGCACCGTCGGCTACCAGGGCGCGAAACAGCTCGCCCAGATCTACGGCACGACGCCGCGCTTCACGGTGGTGCACTACTGGCGCTTCGCTTCGGGCGGCATGTTCGACGAGCGCGACGTCGAGCAGCGCGCCAAGGTGTGCGTGCTCGGCGCGACGCCCGCGAGCAAACTCTTCGGCGCGCGCGACGCCCTCGGAGCTTCGATTCGCGTCGGCTCGAAGCTCTCCTGTCGTGTCATCGGCGTGCTCGCGCCGAAGGGCGCCGGCACGAACGGCAACGATCTGGACGACATGGTGCTCATCCCCTCGAGCACCTACGCGACCTACGTCGCGCGCCGCTCGAACTACTCGTCCATCGAGATCGAGCCCCTCTCGCCGGCCTTGCTCGAGGTCGCACGCGCCGAAGTGACCCAAGCGCTCCGCCGCACGCACGGCTTGCAGAAGGGCGACTTCGACGACTTCAGCGTGTCGAGCCCGGCCGAGGTCGTGCGCGCCGTGCAGCGCACGTCCGGCATCCTCGGGGGGCTGCTCCAGGGCATCGCCGCCGTCTCGCTCCTCGTCGGCGGCATCGGCATCATGAACATCCAGCTCGTCTCGGTTGCCGAGCGGACCAAGGAGATCGGCATCCGGTCGGCCATCGGCGGCTCACCTCGGCAGATCCTCGTGCAATTCCTGAGCGAAGCGCTCGTCCTCTCGTTGATCGGCGCCGCCGCCGGCGTCGCGCTCGGGCTCGTCGTGGCCGCCGTCGTCGCGAACTTCATGGGCTGGACGCGCGTCATCTCGCCCGAGGGCGTGCTCCTGAGCGCTGCGTTCGGCATCGCGGTGGGCGTCGTGTTCGGACTCTTGCCGGCGCGGCGCGCGGCCGAGCTCGACCCCGTCGAAGCGCTCCGGCACGAGTGAACGGCTAGAAACCCGGCCGAGTTTCGTGGGAGGATGCGCCAACGCATGCCGCGCCGGTCGAGTCCGAAGAGCGCACGGCGAGCACGTTTCGCGGGCAGCTCGGACGAGGAGCTCCTGAAGCTCCGCCTCTGCGACTTGCCCGTCGATCTCAAGGGTGCGTTCATCCGCGACGCGATCGCCGAGCTCAGAGCCGAGCTCGCCGAACGCCGGATCGCGCTCGAGCCGACGTTCTGGGTCTCCGAAGAGTGGTTCAGCCCGGACGGCATTCCGGGCATCGCCGTGCCGTTCTACCTGTGTCACCCGCGCCTCATGCGCCTCGAGAAACGACAGATGTTCGAGGTCGAGGGCGGCTCGCGCGACTGGTGCATGCGCATCTTGCGGCACGAAGCCGGCCATACCGTCGACACGGCGTATCGACTGTCCCGGCGCAAACGCTTCCGCGAGCTCTTCGGCAACGATTCCGAGCGGTACCCCGACGAGTACTCGCCGAAGGCGTACAGTAAACGTCACGTACTCCACCTCGACTCTTGGTATGCTCAGAGCCATCCGGCCGAAGACTTCGCCGAAACGTTCGCGGTGTGGCTCAAACCGGGTTCGCGCTGGCGCGCTCGCTACGAGGGGTGGCCCGCGCTGAAGAAGCTCGAATACGTCGACGAGCTCATGAGCGAGATCCGCGGCAAGCCGCCGCTCGTCACGTCGCGCTCGACCGTCGACCCCATCGAAACGCTCAAGACGACGCTCGGCGAGCATTACGCTCAGAAGCGCGCTCGCTACGAGACCGAACAGTCGCGCGTCTACGACGGCTACCTCTGGCGGCTGTTCTCGCAGAAGCCCCACGGCAAGGGGCAGGCCGCGGCCTCGTTCCTGAGGCAACACCGAGCCGATTTGCGCCGCCGTGTCGCCGATTGGACGGGTGAGTACCAATACACGGTCGATCAGGTGCTACAGGAAATGATCGTACGCTGCCGCGAGCTCGGCCTGCGCGTCGCCGGGTCGCGCAACGAAACGCTGCTCAACACCCTACTTCTGCTCACCGCTCAGACGATGCAGCTCTTGCGCGGAAGGCACCGGCGGGTGGCGCTGTGAAAAAGCTCAAAGTGCTCGTCCTCATGCGAAAAGACGTGGTCCCCCCCGAGACCGTGAAGGGCATGACGTCGAAGGAGAAGGAAGCCGCGCCGTGGAAGTGCGAGTACGACGTGCGCACGGGGCTAGAAGCGCTCGGACACGAGGTGCAACCGCTCGGGCTGAGCGACGATCTCGGCGTCTTGAGAAGGGCGGTCGAGGAGTGGAACCCGGACATCGCCTTCAATCTGCTCGAAGAGTTCCACAACGTCGCGACCTACGAGCAGCACGTGGTCGCGTACCTCGAGCTCTTGCGGCGCGCGTACACGGGCTGCAACCCGAGCGGGCTCATGCTCGCGCGCGACAAGGCGTTGTCGAAGAAAATTCTCACGTACCATCGCATCCAGGTGCCCGATTTCGGCGTGTTTCCGCTGAACCGGCGCGTGAAGCGGCCCAAGCGCCTGAAGCTCCCGCTGATCGTGAAGTCCGTGACCGAGGAGGGCTCCGCCGGGATCTCGCAAGCGTCGCTCGTCGACACCGACGAGAAGCTCGTCGAGCGCGTCGAGTTCGTGCACAAGAACATCGGCAGCGACGCCATCGCCGAGGAGTTCATCGAAGGGCGCGAGCTCTACGTCGGAATCATGGGGAACCAGCGGCTCGAAGCGCTGCCCATCTGGGAAATCTTTCTCGACGCGATGCCGCAGGACGCCGTGCGCATCGCGACGGCCAAGGTGAAGTGGGACCCCGACTACCAGAAGCGCCACGGCATCAAGACGGGCCCCGCGGGCGAGCTTCCGCCCGGCGCGGAGGATCGCATCCTCAGGATCTGCAAGCGCGTCTACCGGCTCTTGAACCTGAGCGGCTACGCGCGCCTCGACCTTCGATTCACGCCCGACGGGCGCGTCTACGTGCTCGAGGCCAATCCGAACCCGAACCTCGACAAGGAAGACGACTTCGCGCAATCGGCCAAGAAGGGCGGCATCGAGTACGATCAGCTCTTGCAGCGGCTCGTCGCGTTCGGGCAGAGCTACGTGCCGCCCTGGAAAGTTTGGGCGTAACCGTCGGAGGTTGCCGATCGGAGTTGCCTGTTGTACCGCTTGCGCCCGTGCGAACGGTCGCGTTCCTCTTGGTTTGTCTGGTTTTGGGCTGCGGCTCGTCACCCGAGCCGGACGCAGAGCACTCCGGCTCCTCGAAAGCGGCGAAGCAGGCGGAGGTGAGCGACGAGGAGCCTTCGCAGGAATCCGGCGAGAAGAAGAAGGTGCTCCCCTGGCGCTGCCGCAAGAGCAAGCCGCCGTGTATGCCGCCGCCGACGTTCGTCAAGCGCCTCTGCCAGGACGTGTACCCCGACGTCGCGCTTCACATGTTCAAACCCGGCTCGCCCTGGCGGCGGTTTTACATGCTGCACAACGCCGAGCCCTACAACGCGTCGGGCGGCGCCTCGCTGCTCGGCGACAAGATGCGCCGCGGGGAAGAGGTCATCGCGCTCATACGGCGAAACCCTCGGAACGGCGTGCAGGTCTCGGACATCGCCGGCTGGGACGTACTGCGGTGGAACGGCGCCTGCGCGACCGTCCACGACGGCGAGTTCTCGACGGACGAGCCGAGCGAGGTCCGCCACGCGCGCGTCGACTGGCGCTCGCTCGGGCTCGAGGTGCGACAGGCGTTCGAAGCGGACCCGGAGTTCGCCGAGATCTACGAAGCGCGGCGCAAGGCCTGCAAGGGCATCAGCGTCGGCCGCGTCACCGCCGAGTGCGAAGAGAACGACAAGTTCATGGCCGACGAGATCGTTCGCC
>DASUTR010000467.1:0-8548 GCA_036374535.1 Polyangiaceae bacterium | reverse complement strand
ACCGACAGCTCCGTGAGGCGTTCGACGAGCCGTTCTGCGTCGGTATCGTGGATGACGAGCTTTCGTTCCTCGGCGTTGACGAACCCTTCGCGCGCGAAATGATCGAGGAGCGCCAGGTACGGCTGCCAAAAGCCCGCGACGTCGAGGAGCCCGACAGGATTGCGATGGATGCCGAGCTGCACCCAGGTGACGACTTCGGCAAGCTCTTCGAGCGTGCCATATCCGCCGGGGAGCGCGATGAAGGCGCGCGAGAGCGCGGCCATCTTCGCTTTGCGTTCGTGCATGGTCCCGACCACGAAGAGCTCGCTCAGGCCCGCGTGCGCGACCTCGCGCGAGGCGAGCGCGCGGGGAATCACGCCGGTCACGCGCGCGCCGTGCTCGAGGCCCGCGTCGGCGAGGAGCCCCATCAGACCGATGCGACCGCCTCCGTAAACGATGCCGTGTCCGCGTCGCGCGAGCACGCGCCCGAGCTCGACCGCTGCGGCGGCGTAGTCCCCGCGTGCTCCCGAGCGAGAGCCGGCGAAAACGCAGATATCGTTGCTCACGGGCGGAGCATGCCACGGTTACGCGCTTTTACGGCGCTTCGTCGTTTTTCGGATCCTGTCCTTCGCCCGTCGTTTGGGTTCCTCGCTTCGAGCCGTCGCGGGAAAGAGCGTCATGACGAGCTCGTCGCGAGCTCCCGCGTCATGGACGAGAAGCTTGCACTCCGCCTGCACGCGCCGGAGCGCCTTCGCGTCGGACGCGCCCAGAATTCCGAGGGGTTCGGATGGGGGCCCACCGCGCGTCTGGTGGCGAAATCGATCGATGTCGATCAAGAGATCGACGACTCGTCCCTCGATCCATTGGGACATGAACATGGCGCGCGCCGCGGCCTGAAGATCGGGGTGATACCCGCCCTTTGCGTATCCCCGAGCTCGCTTGGCGAGCGTGACGCGCAACTTGCGAAGGCTCCCGTAAACCCAACCGGACTTGCGCGCGAGCTCCGCGAAGGTCTTTTCGACGACCGCCAGATGCGGCGCGTCCAGCGAGAGATCCACGAGCGCCGCCTCCTTGTTCAAGAGGCCGTTGCTGTCTGCCCGCCGGCGCTCGAAGTCCTCGCGAATTCGCTCCAAGCCCAGCGTATTCGTGCGGAACCGCGAAAGCCGGCACAGGCTGTCGAGCACCGCTCCCAACAACGCCGGCCGTTCGTCGTTCGCCGTCACCTTGGCCTGCTCGAGCGCCAGCATCGCCTCGACGGGTCCGAGCCGCGCGAGCAGCTCCTTCGGCGGCTCGTCGGGACGCCATCGGGTCCCCGAGCCGTCATCGTCGTCGTGGACGGGCGTGGGGATCCCTTCCGCGCGCAGCCACAACCAATGTGCGGCGATCGCTTCGTCAAGCTCGGCGAGAGCGTCTGCGTCGGGCTCGGTCACGGTGACAGGTTACATCTGCTCGCACGCGACAAGCCACCCGCGCGCGGCGTGATGCGACGCGGAAAGCGTCGCGCTTTTCCACGTCTCTTTCGCCCCAAGGGCAACCGCTCCCCCTACGGGCTTGGGGCCGGCTGCCGCAGCCTGCGGCGTTGCCAGGCGTCGCGCGACAGCAGGAGCGGCACGAGCAAGACGTAAGGCAGGATCACGAGCCAATCCTTGGTGGTAACGGGAACGATGACTTCGGGCAGTGCGTCCCGCGGAAGGCCGCTCGACGTCCAGAGCACGTAGACGGCCATGCAGGCGATCGGAACGGCCAGTTGCGCGAGCGGCCAGCCCATCGGCACGCGCTCGAGCTCGCTCAGGTTCGCGGCGCGTTGTTGCGCTCGCGCCCGAGCGATGCGTTCCGACAGCAGCCGTTCGAGCGCCGGCGCCTCGGCGACGAAGCGCCGGGTCCGACTGCGCAAGGCAAGGTAGCCCCAAAAGCCGATCAGCGACGGCCCGAGAATGTAGAGAATCTTCTCGAGCAGCGGCTGCGTGGTTCCCTCGGACAGAATGCGCATGGCCGTCAGCGTCCCGATCATCGCGCCGCCGTAGAGCCAAACGGCGCGGGACACACGAAAGACCGCCATGGATCGCAAGAAGTACTGTCCCCGCGAGACGATCGCCGCTTCGTCCGTCGCGTGCGGCACCGCCCGAAGCGCCGCGAGGAGCTCGGACGGTGAGAACGCCGCGAACATCGTCGTCGCCGTGAGCGCGAGCAGGAACGTTCCCTGAAAGACGAGCGTCTTCAAGATCTCGACGGGTCGCTCCGGCACGGTGAGGATCGCGCCCCAGGCCAAGTTCGTCCGGCCGAGCACGTCGGTGGTCGTCACCGTGGCGAGGAGCACGATGATGAGGAAGAAGGGCCATACGGATTCCCAGCCCTGACGGCGCACGAGGAGCTCGAAACGATCGATACGGCGAGCGAACCGAACCTCGCTGCAAAGCAAGAACAGGTACGCGAACTGGAAGACCAGAATCACGATCAGCGCCTCCGACCACTCGGCGCGCATTTGCGTGGAAACCTGGTGCACGAGCTCGGCGCCCGCTCCGCCACGGCTCGCCTGAATCACCGCGAGCACGATGAGCTCGACGATGAAAACGAGCTGAAAGAGCGGGGCGAGCGCGGCTGCGAAGCTCCGGTGGGCGAGGTAACCGGACACGAAGAGCTCCTCGGTATTCGGCGTGCGGAACGGATCGAGCTCGCGGCGGCTGAGCCTGAGCGCCCAGCGCTGCGCCCAGAGCGGATACCCGACCGCGACGACGAGCAAGAACCAGCCGACCGCGTTCAGCACCGCGGGAGGCGCGAGCGTGACGATGTTCGCGATCGACTGGCCCGTCAGGTACCAGACGAGAAACGCGAACAAGAGCAGCGCTCCGCCCGTCCACGCGACCGTGCCTCCGACGGATTCCCGCCGGTAATCGTGCCCGATCCCTTCGACATAGTCCTGAATGTGACGGCGGATGCCGGCGATGCGGATGGCCCGCTCGTCCGGGTTCTTGACGAGCAAGCGCAAGGCGAGCGCTTCGAGCGCTGGCGGGACGCCGGCTCGGATTTCCGACGGCCGCCGCGGTTCCTCGGAGACGAGGCGCTTCAAGACGACCTTCGGGTCGTCGTCGTCGAAGGGCACCTCGCCGGCGAGAATTTCGTAGAGCATGACGCCGAGGGAATACACGTCGCTGCGCTGATCGGCGGCACGGCCCTTGGCTTGTTCCGGAGACATGTATTGCGGCGTTCCGATGACGGTGCCGGTCTGGGTGTCCCAAGCCTTCGTCTGAGCCCGCACCGACGTGACGGTGGGAAGCGATGCCGGCGTCAGCGTGGGTTCGGCCTCCGCGTCACCGAGCTCGTCGGCCCCGGTGCTGACGGCGCGGCCGGCGCCCGGTTCGGCGTGCTCGAGCAGCTTGGCGATGCCCCAATCGGTGACCGCGACTTCACCGAAGTCGCCGATCATGACGTTGGCGGGTTTGAGATCGCGGTGAAGGACGCCGCGCGCGTGGGCGTATTCGATCGCCTGGCAAACCTGAAGAAAGATGTCGAGCAGGCGACGGAGTCCGAATTCGTTCACGGTCTCGGTGTCGCCCGCCAGGCGTAAATCGAGGATCGTGTCGAGCGGGCGCCCTCGTACGAGCTTCATCGAGAAATACACGCGACCGTCGGGATCGAGCCCGAGGTTGTGCACGGGGACGATGTTCGGGTGCTCGAGTTGCGCGGTGATCTGCGCCTCCGCCGCAAATCTCGCCAGGAGGTCCCGCGGCATCTCTCGCCGCGGCACGAGCGCTACCTTGATAGCCATCTCGCGCCGGAGCTTCGTGTCGAACCCGCGCAGCACCTGCGCCATGGCGCCCCGCCCGATCTCCTCGAGAACCTGCGTCCGGTTGCCCCAAAGCACACCCTCACCCGGCGCCGGCGGAATGCTCGCAACCCGCGCTCGAGGAGCCACGCTCCTCGGCGGAAGAGCGACGCTCTCCGCAACGCGTGCCCCCCGCTCCCCGGTTTGCTTACCGCTGCGCTCGTCGGTGTCGGACATCCGCCGTCCGCGGTGGAGGCTACCACGACACGATCCGCGCGGGCCGTCGCGCCCCCGAGCTTGCCCTACGAAGACCACGCTCCGAGCGGACGCGGTACCGACCCGCCGGCGGGACTACTTGCCCCGGTTCTCGATAGCGTGCGTCGTACCGCGCGCTAGCCGGGTCGGCACGCGAAGCACCCGTCCCCCACCTGATCGTTCCCGTCGTCGCAGACTTCCCCGGGGTCGAGGATCCCGTCGCCACACCGAGGCATGGTGCAATCGTCGCGACACCCTCGCCTTTCGGACGCAACGAGCTCGATCGGCTGGGACAGGTCGAGCGATACCTCGGTGCCGACGCCGAGCACCGACCCCTGCCCTCCCGAAAAGAAAGCCCACGTCGCGATCCCCGCCCGAAACGAGGGAATGATCGTCACGTGCCACGTGCCCGGAAACGGCAAGTCACCGATTAGCCCGCCGTCGCTGTTTCGATTGCAGTCCCAAAACGCGCGCGCCGTCGTGGGCGTCGTTCGGGCGAACTCGTCGTCATCGTCCGAAATCAGAAGGACCGCGGCAAGCGGAAGGCCCGCGATTTCGAACTCGATGTCCGAGGGCGGCTGGACGAGGCCGCTCGAATCCTCGTCGATGCCGTTCAAGAGCACGAGACTCAACGCCGATTCCGCATTCGACCGATAAAGGTAGACGCTGCTCTTCTCGGGCGCCTCGAAGCCCGTATGGCTGCTCCTCGACCCGTACGCGTAGTGCACCGTCGCCGACGACGGCCCGACGAGCGGTCGAATCGGCATCTTCAACGCGCCTTGCCTGAGCTCGAGCGCCGGCACCGCCGGCTCCGACCCCGGGTCGCACGCTTCTCCCATCCCGATGATCCCGTCCCCACAAACCGGCGCCTTCCCGCCGCTCCCCGAAATTCCCCCCCGTCCGCCTCCACCGCTTCCAGCCGGTATCCCGCCCATCCCGACGCCGCCCCTGCCACCTGCTGAGGGAGTTCCGCCGCTCCCACTCATGCCGCCCGTTCCGTTGCCGGCGTTGCCGCCGCGCGCGGCTCCTCCCTCACCAGCCGAGGCATCGGGGTCGACGAGCCAGTCCGCCGGATCCGTGCGTCCGCATGCGGCCGCGAACGCGAGCCCGAGAAAGAGCGGAGCCGGTGCGAGCTTCACCATGTGGTCTCGTCGTTGCACAGGTCTCGTTGCGCCACCACGGCTTCGTCGGTCGTGAAACTGCACCGAATACGGCAGCGGTGCAGTTTTCGTCATCGGGTCGAACCCCGCGGCCGGCTAGACTGCCCCACAATGATGAGTCGTGAATGGCTCGGCGCGTCCGCTCGCTACAACCGTTGGATGAACGACAAGCTCTACGCGACGGTTGCGTTGCTGAGCGACGAAGCCCGCAAGCGCGACGCCGGGGCGTTCTTCAAATCCATTCACGGCACCCTCAATCACCTGTTGCTCGCAGACAGGGTCTGGCTCGCGCGCTTCCGGGGCGTAACCGCCGCCGAAGGCTTCATGGGGCCCGGTATCCGCTCGCTCGATCAAGAGCTCTATGCGGATTTCGAGGAGCTCCGCGCACAGCGAGCGCTGACCGACGACGAGCTCACGTCCTGGGTGTCCGAGCTCACCGACGAGCGGCTCGCCGCTCCGCTCGTGTACCTGCGCCGCGGCCAGACGCTCACGTCTCCGCTCTGGTGGGCGGTCGCCCATCTCTTCAACCACCAGACCCATCATCGCGGACAGGTAACGACCCTGCTCACGCAGCAAGGCCGCGATCCAGGCGTCACCGACCTCTACGCGATGCTCCGCACGGAAACGTCGAGCTAAGGGAGCGTCCGTCACCGCGTACCGCGGCGAGCGTCCCGCCGAACACGTGACGAACAATGTCCGTGCCGTGGTGTCGCTCCGCCGCGCGAGGCCTTACATTTGGTCCCTCGGAGGGAACCGTGCATCGATACGAGCTGTTCAGGATGCGATCGAGGGAGAGTCGGAGCTCGGGAATTTCGGGGCGTGTACTGCCGACGACGGAACGAGGGCTCGGCACCGTCGCGACCCGCAGGCCCCTCACCACGAGGCCTGGGCCGTTTCGCGCCGCACTGGAAGTGCGGCTGGACGCATTCGACGAAGCGGCCAAGGTGTCGCTCGTCGCGTTCGCGGACGAAGCGGCGCCGCTCGATCTCGCGCTCGTGAAGCCGGAGTCGACCATCTACGTGGACGGCGCGAAGGTGCTGCGTTCGGCCGCCGGGCTCGTGCTCGCCGTGAACGGCGGGCTCTACGACGAGCCAGGCGATGCGCGCAGCGAATGGCGCGCGGCGTTCGCTCGCGAGCGGCTCGCGAACGACGCCTACGTCGACGTGCCGGCGAAGAAGAGCTTCCTGCGCGGCAAGCCGTTCCGGCGCTGACGTTCGCCCAAGGTGCCCCAAATGCGGTAGATCCGGAGCGAAGACCTCCATGAGCAAGTTCACGACGTTCTACGAATGGCTCGAAAAACAAAAGGGTAAGAAGTCGCCGCTCGGCAGTCTCGCGAACGACGCCGTGCGGGACGAAAGCTTTCCGAAGGACGTGGCGAGCCTCGACGCGCTCCTCGCTTACTTCAAGGCGAAGAAATCCTCCGGGCTCGCCGTCGCGACCGCGAGGATCGCGTGGCAGACGTACGCTCGGGGACAGGGACCGGAGCGTCCCGTCTAGACACCGTGATCGCGGGCTCCCAGAAGCCGAATACGGTCCCGTCGTCGCCGTTCACCATCGAAATCGGCGTAGCAGAAGCTCGAAACCTTCCGCAGCGAGAGAGGATCTCGCTGCAGCGGTGGCTTTTGTTGGCTAGGGTCGACGCGCATGGCGGCGGACCCCGACGAGCGCAAGCCTCTCGGCGATAGCCTCGAGCGTCTCGAGGAAGCTCTCGCACACAGCCGCTCGTCCGCAGCACGCGCGGTGCAAGCGAGCCCGGCGGCACTCGGCCGCGTGCGACCGACGACGACGATCGCGCGCCCGGTCGCCATCCCACTCATGGCGGTGCTGCTGGTCGTGCTGCTCTGGCTGGGCGCGACGGCGGGGTCCATCTTCTTCCTACCCGCAGTGCTTCCAGGGCTCGCGCTCGTCGCCCTGCTCGTGGGACGGAGGGCGGTGCCCCCTTCGGGTCTTCTGCCTGGCGGAGGCGGCCCGCGCGTAAGGATGGGAGCGTCGGTGGCCTCGGACGTGGTGCTCGGCCAGGGCTGCGTGATCGACATGGGCGCTACGGTCGAGGCCGGTGCGGTGCTCCGAGAAGGCTCCGTGGTCGAGATGGGCGCTACGGTCGAGGCCGGCGCGGTGCTCGAGCGTGGGGCGACGGTGCGCATGGGCGCCACCGTGGGTCCGCGCGCAGTGCTCGAGGAGGGCGCGTCGGTGTCCTGGGGCGCGTCGGTCGGAGCAGGCGCCGTCATCGGCGCCGGAGCGGTCGTCGCCGCGGGCTCGGACGTCGCCGCAGGCGCGCGGGTACCAGCCCACATGTACCTCGCGGCGGGGACGAGCTGGAGCTCCGGACAGGGCGAAAATCGCGAGCTCGCCGCAGCCGAGTCGCGCAACGAGTTCGAGGGCGTGTCCGATCCGCGCGTCGAGCAGATCAAGAAGGCGTGCGCCCGACTCGATGACGAGTACACGCGCGCGCCGGAGCCCGTGCGCGCGATGTTCGGCGACGCTCGCTCGACGGTGTCGAGCTTGCGGCGGACTTGCCTCGACCTCGTCGCACGGGAGCAAGCGCTTCGCGCCGAGGCCACGCCGGAGACGCTCGCGCGGCTCGACGAAGAAAAGACGGCGATCGAGGCGCGCCTGGCCCTGGCGAACGACGACCACGTGCGAAAGAGCCTCTCCGGCGCCGTGACGGCGATCGCCGCTCAACGGGACCAGCGCAGGATGCTCGCGAACAAGGCCGACCGACTGGAGGCGGAGCTCACGCGCCTGATCTGGACGCTGGACGCGATGGGTACCGAGCTCGTGCGCGTGCGCACCGCCGGCACCGAGCTCTACGAGGGCAGCACGGCCGACATCGCGCGGTCCGTCGAGCAGCTCCGCGACGAAATCGACGGCATCGCCCAGGCGCTCGAGGAAGTGAACCGCTGAGCCGGTACGCTCGGGAAGAAACCGGCGCGGCGGAAGTATCATCGGGTGCTCGGGTCGCGCGTCGCAGGAAGCGGCGCGGTAAAGTGGGAGAAAAAACGGATGATGCGTGGGATTTTCGTCACGGCGTTGTGCCTGGGATTTTCGCTGACGGGCTGCGGCTCGGACGAGGGCGGCGCGGGAGCGAACTCGGGCGGCACCGGCGGCACGGGAGGTAGCGGCGGCACGGGAGGGGCGCCCGAGTGCGACGACGCGTTCGCGGTGGTCCCGTTCCCCTACGCGCCGAACACCACCATCGACGAGTGGGGTGGCTTCGCCGTGGACGAACGCGGCGCCGTCTTTACC
This sequence comes from Polyangiaceae bacterium, assembly GCA_036374535.1. GTDB lineage: Bacteria > Myxococcota_A > Polyangia > Polyangiales > Polyangiaceae > PMG-095. The sequence continues at coordinate 145 of DASUTR010000467.1, read as the reverse complement.
GCCATTCCCGATACGTCGTTGACGGAGAATACGAGCGACTACAGCCCGGTGATCATGGCGAGCGACCTCGCCGGCAACGTGACGACCCTCTACACGGACGACGGTTCGTCGCTCTTCGGCAACCTGATTCTCCGCGGAGACCACG
>DASUTR010000466.1:0-18197 GCA_036374535.1 Polyangiaceae bacterium | reverse complement strand
CCCTGGCTCACGAAGAGCCATCCCGTCGCGTTGCCGATCGGTTGCGAGAACGTCAGCCATCCGAGCCAGAAAAAAATGGAGCTTGCTCCCGACCAGCGGGAGCCGAGCACGACCTCGATCACCGCGTCGCTGGACGCCATGAGAAAAGCCCCCAGGGGAAACGAGAGGAGCAGCACCTTCTCGAGCATTCTCAGAAACGCGCTCCGGTAGCGTTCTGGCTCGTCGACGACGCGGCTCAGGCTCGGGACGGCGACCGCGCTGGCCGGCTCGCTGATTTGTCGAATCGGAAGCATCAAGAGGTCGTACGCCCGCGAGTAGAGGCCGAGCGCGTGAGCACCCGCGTAGCGACCGATCAAGAGGTTGTCGAAATTTCTCGCGAGGTAATTCACTACCGTGAAGCCGGTGAGTCTGGCGCCCGACCCGAACAGCAGCCCGAGCTTCTGCGACCGAAGCTTCGCCTGCGGACGAAAGTCGCATGCCAAGAACGTCGCGACGACGCCAGCTGCCGCGCCGATCGGTCCTCGCAGCGCGATCGCCCAGACCCCGAAGCCTTCCGTGGCTAGCCACACGGCGGCGACCACGCCGACCACCGTCTGGGTGAGCTCGACTCCGGCCAGCCTCGCGTTCATCATGCGCCGGCGCAGGAGCGCGCGGTGTTGGACCGTCACGCCCGTGAGAGCGAACGACGCGCCGAGCACACACGCGATGGGAGTGAGACGAGACTCTTGATAAAACGCCGCGACGAGCGGAGACGAGAGCGCGGTGACGGCGCAGAGGGTGACGCCGAGCGCGGTGTTCAGCCAAAAGAGAGAGCTCACGTCGCTCGGGTCGAGGTCGTCGCGTTGCACCGTGACCGTCGCGAGCCCGAGATCATTGAATAGTGCGACGAAGCCCGTGAGCACTGCGACCATACCGACGAGGCCGAAGTCGCTCGGAAGGAGCAGCCGCGCGAGCACGAGCGTCGCGGCGAGCTCGACCAGCGCCTTCAGCAATTGACTGATCGAGGCGGCTCGGCCGCTCCGAATCGTAAGCTCGCCGAGATCCGTTTTCACGTCGGCCGTCGAGCACCACCACTCGGGTGAATGTCGGCTCATGAACTCACGGCGGCCGGCGCCGAACCACGAGGTGCCGGGCAGAATCGTCGACGTCGAAGCGCAGACGGCGCAACCGAGCGGCGGGGAGTCGGGATTCCGCGCCTCGCCGAGTGGTCCCTCCCACGAAGGCTTGCCAAAGATTCAAGCGAGCTCCTCGGAAGCGACGCGGTAAAGTGCGCCGGAGTTTTCGATGGCGACAGGGGTAGCGCTCGCCACCGTAAGGTGCAAGTCGGTGGTTTTTGCGGTGGAACGGGCGCCATGCCAGAGTGCCGCCCGAAATGCGCGTGCTGTTCGTGGCGGACTACTTCGTGGATACGCCCGGCGACTCGGGCGGGAGCTATCCAGGGGGAGCCGAACAGACCGACGCGGCCGTGATCGACGCCTGTCCCTGGCCCGTCGAGCGCGTGCAGGTCAAGGACCTTCGCGAGAGCTCGCTCGAGGGCGCCGAGCTCATTTTGGTAGGAAATCTCGATACGTCGACGCGGGCGCAGTGCGACGCCATCGCTCGCACGGGCAGGCACGTGCTCTTCGAGCACGACTACCGGATGTGCCGGCTTCGCGGAAGTTACGGGGCGCGCTGGACGCACCGCTGGTCGGGGCGCTGCTTTTGCCGTCTGCCGCGCTTCAAGGCGTTGTTCGCGAGGGCGCTCGGCGCGGTTTTCCTCACGCATCGTCAGCTCGACCGCTATCTCGAAAACCCGTTCTTGCGGTTGCCGGCTCACGATGTTCTCGGTTGTTCGGTGATGGGCGACGCGTTTTTCGCGGCGGTGAAGGAGCAGCGGGAACGTCCCGTCGAAAAGCACGGCACCGTCGTCGTGCACTCGTCGCATGCATTCAAGGGCTTTCAGCAGTCGCTCGAGTACTGCCGGCGGCACGGCATCGAGCCCACCGTCGTGCGCGACGCTGCGCCGGCGGAGCTCCTCGCCGTGCTCGCGCGTTCCGAACGCTTGGTGTTCCTGCCCGAGTGGTACGAGCCTGCAAGCCGCCTGGCCGTCGAAGCCCGCTTTCTCGGCTGCGAGGTCGTGAGCAACGAGCGCTTGGGTGTGGGAGGAGAAGCATGGTGGACCGAGCCCGACGCGGTCGGGCTCGCGGTCCTTGCCGGTGCCGCGGCGCGATTCTGGGAGATGGTCGATGACTTCGCACGGCGGAGGGCCGTGTCGACGGAGTCGTCGCAGGCTTCGCCAGCGGTTCGATGACGGAGCTCGTCGTCTTGCATCCCGCGCTCTGCGACGTCGGCGGCGCGGAGGTGTTGATGGTCGAACAGGCGACGCTGCTCGCGGGCATCGGAGCGTCCGTGCGCATTCGAACGGCGGCGTACGATTCGGCGTACTGGTCCGATCGAATCGGTTCGCTGAAGGTCGAAGCGCTCGCGACCGGCGTGCAGGCGCGCAGGAAACGAACCCTGCGTTCACCCTCCGATCCGCGCATGACGTGGCTGCTTCGCGGCCTCGGTGGCGCGCGCGTCGCCATCGCGCACAACTACCCGACGAGCTCGGCGCTCGGTGCGAGCGGCGCGCCGATCGCGAAAATCTGGTACTGCCACGAGCCACCCCGGAGCCTCTATCCGGCTGAAGCGAGCCCTTACCTCGCGGCAAACGTCGGACGTGCGCCCGAACGCGACGGGCCGCGCTACTACCGGACATCGCTGAACGGGTGGTTCGGCGGACTGCCGCTCATCGGTCGGCGCCGGCCCGCGCGCCTCGCGGCCGACCGCCTCGGTGTCTCGCGACTCGACGCCATCTGGGCGAACAGCGAGTTTACCCGGGACAACGTCCGGCGCATCTACGGCTCCGTGTCCGTCGACGTCGTCTACCCGACCGTCGAGCCCCCGCCCGTCGAGCGACGCTCCGGCGCTGCACGCGATGGGCTTCGCATTTTGACGCTCACGCGGCTCCATGCCGTCAAGAATCTCGACACGCTGATCGAGGGGTTTGCCGCGTTCCGTCGGACCCAACCGCGCGCCGAGCTCCACATCGTGGGCGACGGCCCGCACAAGGCGTCGCTCGAAAGGCTCGTCGCGCCTCTGGGGCTCGAGGGCGCCGTGCGTATTCACGGTTTTCTTCCCGACGACGACCTCGCGGCGCTGTCGTCCAGCTGCGACGCGTTCGCGTGCGTGCCCCTCGACGAACCGTTCGGAATGGTGTTTCCGGAGTCCATGGCGCGAGGTCTCCTGGTGCTCGGTCCGAACCACGGTGGCCCCCTCGAAATCCTCGACGGTGGTCGCCTGGGGGAGGCCGTGGATCCGCTCGACCCCGAGGCCGTCGCCGACGGCCTTTTCCGCATTGCGCGCCTTTCGAACGCCGACGCGGACGCCCGCCGCGAAGCGGCCGCGTCGTCCGTGAAAGAGCGTTTCTCGCGGCCCGCTACCGCCGAGCGGATGAAGTTGCTTCTCGCCCGTCACGGCCTGGGTTGAACGGCGCGGAGTATGCTATTCGGCGGTGGGCATTCTTCGATTGCTGGACACGTGGACCCGCATTCTCCTTACACCCCCGGCGTAGCCGTTCGTCGAACCACCACGGTTGACGCGGGGCAAGGCGCGGGCGATGCGCTTTCGAGAAGGGGCGACTGAGCATGCAGCGTGGCGAGCCCGTTGCGCTGTTCACGCTGGTGCTTTACGCGCTCGCGCTCGCGTCCGAGCGCGTTCCTCGCGTGCGCGCGTGGCGCGCCTGGCCGATCTTGCGGGAGATCCACGCGGTGCTGGTCGTCACCTTGGCGGCGCACTGGCTCGCGCATTGGTTCACGGCGGTCTCCGACATCCGGCCGCCGCGGTTCTTTCCGTGCCTCCTGATTTCGGCGGCATTCGCGATCCCGACGGCGCTGGTCACGCGCCTGCGGCCGCGCCGTATCGTCGCGGGAGTCACCATCGCGCTGCTCGCTTTTCTGGGTCTCGCCGACGCTCTCTATTTTCGATTCTTCGGCGGCATTCTCCCGCTTCTCGGCGCGTCGAGCGCCAAGCAAGCTTGGGAGGTCGTTTCGAGCATCGTGGCGCTGCTCGTCCCGCGCGACGCTCTCTTCGCCGCGACCATGGTGAGCGGCATTTGGTTTGCCGCTACGCGCCCCGATTCGTCACCGGCGGTGACCGGGCGCCCGCGCCGTAACGCCTACATCGGGGCGGTCGCCGTAACCGCTTTCGCGGTCGTCCTTCTGGCTCTCGACGTCCGAAGCTGGCTCAGCCAGAGGCACTCGGACAAGATCCTCACCTGGCGCGCGCGTCTTCACCAAACGGGGCTCTTCGGCGGGCACGCTCGCGACATTGCGCGCTTGCTGCGCGCGTCGGCCGTCGACAGGAAGCCGCCGACACCCGAAAAAGTCCAGGCCTTGGTTCGCTACCTCGAATCCAACGAAGCGAAGAGTCCGGAAGAGCTCTTCGGCGTCGCGCGCGGCAAGAATCTCATCATCGTCCAGATCGAGGCGCTCCAGCAGTGGGTGATCGACACCCGCGCGAACGGCGTCGAGATCACGCCGTTTCTCAATCGCCTGCGGCGAGAACGGGCGTACTACTTCCGCGGACTGTGGGATCAAACCATGGTCTCCCCCACGGCAGACGCCGAATACCTGTCGTTGAATTCGCTCCATCCGATGCCGGATTCGGCGGTGGTGTTTCGCTTCGCGAACAACGATTTCGTGGCGCTGCCGAAGCTCATGGCGCGGTCCGGCTATTCCACGCTTTCCGCGCACGCCTACGAACGCGGTTTCTGGAATCGGGCCACCATCCATCCTCGCTACGGGTTCGAGACGTCTTACTTCGATCGCGAGATCGGCAAACATCCGAAAATCGGGTGGGGCCTCGGGGACAAGCAGTTCTTGTTGCGAGCGCTCGAGCGGGTGGATCGCGTCCGGTCGCCGTTCATGGCGTTCTTCATCACGCTCACGAGCCACCATCCCTACAATTACCTGCCCCCCGCGGAGAACCACATCGATACGTCCGGCTTGCCGGAGATGCTCGCCGGGTACGTGGCGTCGATGCGTTACCTCGACGAAGCAGTGGCCGGATTCTTCGCCGCGCTCTCGCAGCGCCCCTTCGCCAAGGACACCGTCGTCGTGCTCTACGGCGATCACGAATCGAGAATTGCGCTCGATCGAACCGCCGAGGAGCAGGCGCGTCGCACGCTCTCCCTCGACGCCCAAACCGTGAAGGATCTCGCGCGCCGTTCGTTCGCGACGCGCAAGATCCCGCTCTTCGTCGTGCTTCCCGACGCGAAGGAGGCTCGGACGTTCGAGCAGGTGGGCGGACAGATCGACATCTCTCCGACCATCCTCCATCTGTTCGGCATGCCGAAGCCGAAGTCGATGATAGGCAAGCCACTCGTCGGCGACGGGGGCGCTGTGTTCCGCGGGGAGGGGAGCGCCGTCGAGGGCGAGCGCTTCCGGCTCGCGGACGGCACGTGTCGAACGCTACGGGGCGAAGGATTGCCCGTCTCGGAGTGCGAGAACCTGGGAAAGCGCGGCGACGAGCAGCTTCAAGCGTCGTGGGCGATCACGCAGTACAACCTCGCGCAGCGCCTCGCCGGCGAGCGACGCGCGGCCCGCTGAGCGAACGTCAGCCGGCGCCGCGCTCGTTTTTCGAGCCGCGGGCGCCGCGCCGCGCGCGCGCCTCGAGATCGTCGAGCGACGACGCCACGAGGTGAGCGGCGGCGGCTTCGCCCTCGGTATCGACGTCTTCTGCCGCGACGTAGAGCTCTTCGGCGTCCACCGGACCCTCGTGCGGCTTGTCCTCGAAGGAAAGCACGTGGTCGAACAGCGCATCGGCGTTCGCGAGCTCGGCGACGAGCGGTTCGAGATCGCGCGAGCCGAGCACGCGCAGCGCCTGGCGCGTGGCCGTCGCGAGCGTTTCCTTCACGCCCTGGTTCTTCGCGGCCGACGCCGGCACCGTCGGGACGACCGAATCGAGCTTGAGCCGGCGGCGCATGCGATCCGGGTCGAACGCGCCCTTCACGTCTTGCTTGTTCACCTGAACGACCAGCGGAATCGGAACGCGGCGCTGTTTCAAGCTCGCGCGCAGCCGGGCGAAGGCGCGCATCGTTTCGGCAATTTTGTCCGGAGCGGAATCGCACACGAACACGACAACGTCTGCCATCTCGACGAGAGGCCGGCGCCGGTAGTTGCGCTCGATCTGCCCGGGCACGCTGATGAGCTGGAGCTTCAGCGGCGCAGGAGAGCGGCGCGGCCCGTCGACCTCGAGCCAGTCGAAGAACATGGTCCTGCCCTTGAGCTGGGCCGGGGTCACCATCTCGCTGCGGCGCGTGGCGGGCACGATCTCGCAGATCTTCTGGAGATTCGTCGTCTTGCCGGCCATTCCGGGCCCGTCGTACACGACGCGGACCACGTAGCAGCCGCGCGCGGCGTCGAAGGAGGCCATGACCGATGGCTAGCTCAGCCGGCCGGCGAACGAAAGCCGTTCGGCTAACCCCGCTTCATCCCCGAGCTTCGCACGCGCTGCTCGAGATCCCGGAAGCGCTGCGCGAGGGCGCGCACGAGCGCTCCCGTCCAGCCCTCGATGCCCAGACCCTCGGTGAACGTCGCCCGGTCGAGAACCAGGAGCGTGACCGGCTCGAGGGCCTCGACGGACGCGGCGCGCGGTTCGTCGAGGAGAATCGCCATTTCCCCGAAGACTTCGCCGGGTTCCATGGTCCCGAGCGTCTCGTCTTGCCCCTCGACGTGGCGAAAGACGCGACAGCGGCCGCTGACGATCATGTACGCGGCATCGCCAGGGTCACCCTCACGCAAGATGATGCTGCCGGCGGCGAACGCCTTGCGCGGCAAATGGAGACCTCCGAGCAAGAAGTTGTGCACCTCCTTCTGGAGCTCCATCACGGTTTGGTAGCGAGCCGCTGGGTCCGGCTGCGTCGCCTTCTCGATGATCGCGCGAATACGCTTGGAGATGCCGATGCCTCTGGTCACCTCGTCGATCGGGACGACGCGGCCCCGCTTGGCAAGATCGATGATTCGATCGGGGTCGCGCTCGCTGCCGTACGGCACGCGCCCGCTCACGATCTCGTAGAGAATCGCTCCGAGCCCGAAAACGTCCGACCGAGCGTCCATCTCGGCCGGGTTGCCGCGTGCCTGCTCGGGCGACATGTACGCGGGCGTTCCCACGGGACCCGGCGCCTCCATCTGTGCGCCCGAGCCCGATGCGGGGCGCGTGCGCGTGAGCTTCGCGAGCCCCCAGTCCATCACGTAGACCTGGCCGAAATCGGCGACGATGATGTTGTCGGGCTTGATGTCGCGATGCACGACGCCGCGATGGTGGGCGTAGGCGATCGCGTCGCAGACCTTGATGAAGATCTCGAGCCCCTTCTCGAGCCGTTCGCTCGACCCCGGGGAGCGGCTAGGATTCGCGAGCCAGTGGTGGAACGGCTCGCCCTGAACGAGCTTCATCGTGAAGTAGGGGACACCCTTCGGATCCACGATGAGCTCGTGCACGGGCACGATGTTCGGGTGTTCGAGCTGCCCGGTGATCTGCGCTTCGGCGATGAAGCCGTCGCGGTAGAACGGCTCGCGGGCAAGCTCCTTCGCGAGCCGCTTGAGTGCGACGTGTCGAAGCAGGTTCCGGTCCGTCGCCGGGTGGATGCGCCCCATGCCGCCGCGGCCGAGCTCCGGGTAGAGTTTCAGGTTCGCGGGGGTGGGAATCCCCTCGCTGGCGATTTCCTTCGCCGTGAGCTCGTTCTCGCCGGGTACCGGGATCGACTCGATCACGTAGACGGGGTTCGTGTCGTTCTCCGTGTGGTCCATGAGCGCGCTGTCCTCCTAACCCACCAGACTACACCCCCCGTTCGCGCTCGTGTAGAAGGGCGAGCGAGAGAAACGGACAATGGCATTTCAGGAACTGTCGCTCGAGGGGCGAACCGCCGTCGTGATCGGAGGCTGCACCGGCCTCGGGAAGGTCCTTTCCGTCGGGCTCGCTCGAGCGGGCGCCAACGTGGTGCCCACCTCACGCCGAGAGGCGGAGGTCGGCGCTGCGGCGGAAGAAGTCGCAGCGCAGGGGGTCCGCACCCTTCGATGCTGCACGGACGTGACCGATCGCGCGTCCATCGAAAGGCTCCTCGCCGAATGCATCGCGGCCTTCGGTAAGGTCGACATTCTCGTGAACTCCCAGGGGCGCATCAAACGCACGCCGACGCTCGACGTTTCGGAGGAAGAGTTCGTCGGTATTCTCGACACGAACCTCGTCGGAACGCTGCGCGCCTGCCAAATCTTCGGTCGTCACATGCTCGCGAACGGCTACGGGCGCATCATCAACCTGGGGTCGCTCACGACGTTCGTCGCGTTCCACGAGGTAGCGGCCTACGGCGCGAGCAAAGCGGCGATCGGCGCGCTCACGCAGTCCCTCGCGATCGAATGGGGCCCCCGGGGCGTGAACGTGAACGCCATCGCTCCCGGCGTGTTCCGCACCCCGCTCAATCAGGCCCTGCTCGACGGGACCCCGCGCGGTCAGGAGCTTCTGATGCGCACGCCGCTGCGACGTTTCGGCAAGCTCGACGAGGTCGCCGGGACGGGCGTCTTTCTCGCTTCCGAAGCCGCGAGCTTCGTGAACGGCCAGGTCATCGCCGTGGACGGCGGTTTTCTCGCAAGTGGCGTCAACCAGTAGCTTCGGAGGAGCCTTTGCGATGCCGATGCGGCGCTGGCTTTGCGTGCTCGGGACTTCTCTCGCGGGCTTCGGCGCCTGCGCTCCGAGCGCCGCCGCTCCCAACCGTCCGGCGCCGCCCGCGGGTGCCGCGGTGACGCCGCCGGGCGCGCGCGTGTCGGGGACGAGCGTGCTCGGCGCTCGGGGACTCGAAGAGCTCGCGCTCCACGGTGAAACCAAACGCGTCGAGCTCTCGCTCGTCGACGTCGCGGGTCAGCCGTTCTCGAAGGCGTTTCGCGCGACCGTGAAAGAAAAGTCGACGAACCCGTGGGACGTGCAACTCCAGGCGCGCACCTCGGCGAAGGTCGACGAAGGCGACGTGCTCCTCGCGACCTTCTACTTTCGCAGCGAGTGGGCGCCGGTCGAAAGCGGCGAGGGCCAGAGCGAGTTCGTGTTCGAGCTCGCGCGCGACCCGTGGACGAAATCGGCGAGTTTTCCCGTCAAGGCCGCACGCGCTTGGAAGAAGATCCACGTGCCGTTCGTGGCCGAGGCGAGCTACGGGCCCGGCGAAGCGCAGGTGATCTTCCGTCTCGGCTACGACGTACAGGCGATAGAAATCGGCGGGCTCAGCGTCGAGAGTTTCGGCAAGCGCGTCGCGCTCGCGTCGCTGCCGACGACGAAGCTAGAGTATCCGGGAATGGATCCCGGCGCCGCCTGGCGCGCGGCCGCCGAAGCCCGCATCGACCAACTGCGCAAGGCCGAGCTCGTCGTCACGGTGAAGGACGAGACGGGCAAGCTCGTTCCCCGAGCCGAGGTGGACGTGCGGCTCGCGCGGCATGCATTCGGTTTCGGCACCTGCGTGCCCGCTCATCTGCTCGTCGGTCCGCAGGCGGACGAGAAGTTCCAGGCGCTCGTGCCCGAGCTCTTCAACGTCGTTACCTTGGAAAACGACCTCAAATGGCAGCCGCTCGCCGGCGATTGGGGCTCGAGTTACACGCTCGAGCGCGCCAAGGCGGGCGTCGCTTGGGCGCGCGAGCGCGGTCTCGCGGTGCGTGGCCACGTGCTCGTTTGGCCCGGCTGGCGAAATCTGCCGAAGTCGCTGCGGGACTTCGAGAAAGATCCCGCCCGGCTCCGCACCGAGGTGAAGCGTCACGTGCGCGAGCTCGCGGGAGCGATGAAGGGGTCGCTCGCGCATTGGGACGTCGTGAACGAGCCGTTCGACAATCACGAGCTGCTCGACATCGTCGGAAACGACCAGATGATTTCTTGGTTCGAGGACGCGCGCGCCGCCGACCCGGCCGCGAAGCTCTTCATCAACGACTATGCCATTCTCTCGGGCGGGGGCGGGACGACGCCACACCGCGATCACTACGAGAAGACCATCGCCTGGCTCGTCGAGAAAGGCGCGCCGCTCGACGGAGTCGGCATGCAGGGCCACTTCGGAACGTCGCTGACGGGTCCCGAAGACATGCTGAAAATCCTCGATCGATTCGCGCGCTTTCGAAAGCCCATCTGGATCACCGAATACGACGTCGTCATCGACGACGCGAAGCTCGCGGGCGACTTCACGCGTGATTTCTACACGACGCTCTTCAGTCACCCGGCGGTCGGCGGCATCGTCATGTGGGGCTTCTGGGACGGCTCGCACTGGAAGAGCAACGCGCCGCTTTACGGCAAGGATTGGGCGGAGAAGCCGGCGGGCCGCGCCTACCGCGACCTCGTGCTCGGTCGCTGGCGCACCCGGGCGTCGGGAAAAACCGACGCCAAGGGCGCGTTCGCGACGCGAGGTTTTCACGGCGAATACGAAATAACGGTGACGGCGGGCGCTCGAAAGAAGGCGACTCGTACCGTGCTCGGACCCGGCGGATCGTCGAGTGTCGTGATTCTAGATTGAAGAAACGAGCCCCGAGGGATCTCTCATTTTCTTTGCCGATTGCGCGAGACCGGCCGGCCTGGACAGACCCTGTCGCACTGCGTAGGGTTCGCCCGTAATGGCACACGGCATGTCCTTCGGAACGGTTGGCTTTGGGTTTTCGGCGCTTCTCTGCGCGTTTTCGGCGGTGAGCTGCGGTGGCGCATCGGGCGACGACGACGGCGGCGGCGGCGAAGAGGGCGGGACGTCCGGCAGCTCGAGCGGCGGAACGAGCGGCTCGTCGACGGGCGGCACGACGACCGGCGGCTCCTCGACGGGCGGTTCGGCCACCGGCGGTTCGTCGGGCTCGGCGACCGGCGGCTCTTCGGGCGACGGCTGTATGCCGAACCCCGCTCCGCAGACGTGCAGCGGCGCGCCTCCGAACATGCACATGCCGGCCGACGGTGGGCTCATCGACTGGTCGAGCTACGTCGTGGGCAGCGGTGCCTGGGGCAGCTCGAACATGGGCGATCTCACGGGCGGCACGAGCAAGTACAACGGCCGGGACGTCGATCCGATCATCGTCGCGCGCGAAGACAGCACTCTTCGTCTCACGGCCACGATTCCTCCGTACACGCCCGACGACGCGAACGACGCCGAGAACTACGCCGGGCTCGTCTTTTGGTTCGGCCCCTGCATCAACGTCTCGGACTTCACCGGCCTGACCTTCGAGCTCGGCGGCACCCTGAACGGCGCCGCCCTGAAGTTCCAGGTTCAGACCGCCGAAAACTACCCCGCCGATCCGGCCAACACGAAGGGCGCGTGCGTCTTCGAGAGCTGCGACACGCGCTGGACCGAGTGCAAGGGTCCCGACACGACGGTGACGGTGCCCGCGACGAGCGAACCGATGACGTTCGCCTGGGAAGATTTCATGAACGGCGCGCCGAACGCGGGCGTGAACGCGTCCGGTCTCGTCGGCCTCCAGTTCCAGCTCGAGTGCCAGTCCCAGGAAGCCGCCTGTGCGGTGGACATCACGCTCGGCAGCATCACCCTCACGGAGTAGCCGGCGCGTTCAGCGCTCGCGCGGTGTATGCGCACCGACGCGAAATCGATCACGGATTTCGGGGCTGCTCGACACCTTCGAGCTTCGCCCCGAGCTCCTTTTCGTGTTTGCAGGCATCGCCGATGCGGCGCACGATCGGTCTGCCATGTTGCCCGGCGTCTTCGACGACGACTTCCTGCTCGAAACCGAAACGGCGCGCGTGCTCTATCACGAGCACGCCGCTTCCCAGCCCATCATCGATTATCACTGCCATCTGCCGCCCGAGCAAATCGCTCGGAACCATCGCTTCCGTTCGATCACGGAAGCGTGGCTCGACGGCGATCACTACAAGTGGCGTGCCATGCGCACGAACGGCGTGCCCGAAGAGTACTGCACCGGCAAGCGCACGGATTTCGAGAAGTTCGAGGCCTGGGCACGCACGGTGCCGAAGACGCTTCGAAATCCATTGTTTCACTGGACGCACCTCGAGCTCAAACGAACCTTCGGGGTGAAGAAGCTTCTCGACGAAGAGTCGGCGAAGGAAATCTTCGAGCACACGAATGGGCTCCTCGCGAAGGACGAGCACACGACGCTCGGGCTCCTCGAGCAGTCGCGCGTGCTCGTCGTGTGCTCTACCGACGATCCGGCGGATTCGCTCGAGCACCACGCGGCGCATGCGGCGTCGGGGCGAGCACGCAGCGTGCGCCTCTATCCGACCTTTCGCCCCGACAAGGCGCTCTCGGTGGACGATCCCAAGAGCTTCAACGCATGGCTCGATCGTCTGGAGGTCACGGCCGGCACCCGAGTTCGCACGTACGACGAGCTCATGGCCGTGCTCGAGAAGCGTCACACCTTCTTCCACGAGCGCGGCTGCCGCCTCTCGGACCACGGCATCGAAACGATGTACGCGGACGACTACACGGGGGCGGAGGTTCGCTCCGCGTTCGAGACGGCGCGCCGCGGCGAGGCGGTCACGGGCGCGGCCGCGACGCGCTACAAGTCAGCGATCCTCCACGAGCTCGCTCTTTTGGACCACGCTCGAGGCTGGGTGCAGCAGTTTCACCTGGGTGCGCTCCGCAACAACAACACCCGGTTGCTCGCCAAGCTCGGCCCGGACACGGGTTTCGACTCGATCGGAGATTTCGAAGTCGCGCGCCCGCTCGCACGCTTTCTCGATCGTCTCGACGAGAGCGATCGCCTCGCTCGTACCATCCTCTACAACCTGAACCCGCGGGACAACGAGGTCATGGCCACCATGATCGGCAACTTCCAGGACGGCTCCGTTCCCGGCAAGATGCAGTTCGGGAGCTCCTGGTGGTTCCTCGACCAGCTGGACGGCATGGAGAAGCAGATGAACGCACTCTCGAACATGGGGCTCTTGTCGCGCTTCGTCGGCATGCTCACCGATTCGAGGAGCTTCCTCTCGTACTCGCGGCACGAGTACTTCCGCCGGCTGCTCTGCAACATGCTCGGCAACGACGTGGCGCGCGGCCTCGTCCCGAACGATCTCGGACTCCTCGGCGGCATGGTTCGCGATATCGCGTTTCGCAACGCGCGCGGCTATTTCGGCTTCCAGCTGCCGGAAAACTTCGTCGAGAGCGAGAAACGCGCCGCGTGAGCTACCCGCGCCGCCGGAGCTCTTGCTCGAGCTCGGAAACGCGCCGGAGCGCTTCGGCTTCACCCTGCCGCGCCTCGGCTTCACGCTGCCGCGCCTCGGCTTCACCCTGCCGCGCCTCGGCTTCACGGGCGAGAGCGGCCCGGTGACCGAGCTCGGCGCGCTCGGTCGCGGTCGGCCACGGATGGGTTCCGTTCGGCTGTTCCGCGACGCGTAAGGTTTGCGAGGTTCGGTCGGGAATCAACCAAGCGCCGAGCACGGCTGAGTGCGCGGGGCCGTCCCCGGCGTGGGTGCGTTCGAAGTCGCCGTTGTTCGCTCGACGCCAGAGCTGCAAGAGGCACGGGCCCCCGTGTATGGGCGAGCCCGCGAGCAGCGGATCGAAAACGCAGAGTTCCTCGACCCCGGCGGCGCACTTGTCGGGAATGACGACGTAGTCCTTGTACGGATGGTTCGGGCTCACGGCTTCGAACGCGAGGCGTGGGGACGAATGCTCCCAGAGCCGCATGCTTTCGAGCTCCGCGGCCCCCGCGGGCGCCGGCTCGACCAGGCAGATGTCCGGGTTCCAGCCGACGGCGGGCTTGCTTCGGTTGGCCCGAATCGCGATGTCGCGGAACACGGCGGCGTCGCGCCGCGTCGACGCCACCCACTCGTCGAGCACCGCTTTGAAGAGCTCGAGACAGCGGTCGTGCCACGCCGACTCAGGCACGGGCTCCTTCGGAATGAGCCAGGCATCCGAGAATTCCGCCAGCGAATAGCGGACCACCGCCGCCGCGGGAGGCGACTCGGAGACCGGAGGAGGTGCGCTCGCTTGCACCATGGCGGAGCATAGCTCTCGAGCCGGGGGGTCGGCCAGCGCCGCCCCGAGTTGCTCACCGCGCTCGGATTTCGTGTCGAAGCTTGCGCCGATTCGCCGAAGGCGTTCGAGCTACGGCTTGCACTCGAGGAACTGAATGTCGTCGACGAAGAGCTCGAACTCGCCGCCGCTGCCTTCGAACGCGAACGTCAGCGTGTAGAGCTCTTTCGAGCTGATCGACTTCGGCCGCGGCTCGCCCCAGCCGGGGCGCTGCACCATGTCTTTGAACGACACCTGGTACTCCTTCCACTCGGTCGAAAGCTCGACGTCCTTGCTGAAGTGGTTCCAGCAGCTCTTGCAGGCGCCGAGATCGGGATGCGTGTTCACGTCACCCATGTTGAAGCGCACCCTTTTCACCGATTTCGGCCCGACCTTCGCCATGAACGAGACCCCCACGTACTTCGAGCCGTCGTACAGGCTGCCTTTTTGCGAAACCAAGTTCGTGCCCACCTCGACGCCGTACGCCTGATCGCTGCCCTTCACGGTGGAGCCGGCGAAATGAAGGCTCTTCGCCGAGCCCGCCGCGCCCTCGTCGGCGAACTTGAGCGGCGCGCCGTCGGCGGGCTCGGTGAATTTCGCCCCTTCCTTGTCGGCGTTCTTCCACCAGTAGCCGTCGCGCCCGTCGAGGAGCACGATCTGTCCGTTGTCGTCCTCGAAGTCGTCGACGAGGCCGTCTTGAGCGGGCGCCGCCTTGCCGCTGCAGCCCGAGAGCGCGGCTGGTTTTCCCGTCGCCGCGGCCGCGGCGTTCGGATCCATGCAGGGGCAAGCTTTGGTCTGCCCGAGGCAGCTCGCAAGGAGCGCGGTCGAGAGGACGAGTACGAGCGTCGAAACGCGGGCGGAGCGGGAGGCGGAGGCGTAGACCATGGCTGCTTTCCTGGTCGCTGTCGTTACCACCACATGCTGGCGGACAGCGAAATCATGTCCTCGTCGGGATCGACGCGGTTCGGTCCGGGCGGCATGCGGCGATCCTCGAAGGCCGGATAGCCGTCGCGGACGATGACGCGATCGCCGTTGAACCAGTGCGAATACTGCAGAACCAGCTGGTCCCGCGCTTGCCAGCCGGTACGGAAGATCACGCGGGGCGACAAGACCGCGAAGGTCTGGCGTGGCTCGTCGTCATTCGGCGTCACGCGGTCGTAGCGAACGGAGGTCGCGAGCCACGGGAGCAAGCTGTACGTCCCCTCGACGCCGAATTTGTACTTCTGCATGCCGTCGTAGTCGGGCTCGTTCGGCGCGCTCACGTAGTCGCTCTTCGTCCGCACGTACATGCCGAATACGCTGCCGACGATGTCGGGGCCGTCGCCCGTGAACGGCACCGGGTAGCTCACGAGACGTCCGATGCTGAGATCGTACTGTCCGCCGAGAATGACGGCGGACCCTTCGGGATTTTCGGGGTTCTGCACATCGTCGGCGAGGTAGTTGCGAATGAAGCCCCAGCCGCCGCGCGTGTTCAGGACCTCGACGACGCGGCCGACGCTTGCGGGGTTGTCGGCATCGACGTGAGATGCCGCGAAGTAGAAGTGTCCGAAGCGCTTCAGCGTGAGGCGCACGTCGGCAGCGACGATATCCATACGTCCGTCGGGCGAGTTCTGGCTTGCGCGATCGTCCTGGCTGCCTGCGATGAGGTAGTGAAGTCCGAGGAACGCGAGGCCGCCGTAGCCGCCGCCGAGATGGTAATGCTGGACGAAGCTCGCGCCCGTGCCCGCGTACGCGAACCCGTTCGACGCGTCGGGGACGGCGCCGTTGCCGGGCTTGCCGGTTTGGCCCTGGATGCCTTGTTCGGCGGCAATGGTGAAGTCGCCGATCCGGTGCGTGACCCCGACGTTCTCGCCGACCCCGTTCGTCCGCGCAATGAGCGGCGTGCCGTAGCGCCCCTCGTCGTATTCGCCGGGTGAGCCGTAGCGATTCGAAAACGCGCCTACGTTGATGAAAAAGCGCGTATTTTCGCCGAAATCGGGCGTGATCGTCAGGAACAGGTCGTTCACGCCGAGCTGCGCGCTCGGGTCGAAGAATCCGGCGGAGACGCTCGGGACGGTGGCGACGATGCTGGCGGTACCGGTGACGACGTTCGTTCCGTACGAGAAGTTCAGCTGCGCGTACGGCGTCGGAACCACGCCCGTGTGCGAAAACGTCTCGAGATCGTCGGGTACCTGGGGCGGCGAATGGAGCACGAGCTTGCTCTGGCCGGGACGCGCGTCATCGCGGCCGTTGAAACCGACGCGGAGAGGGGCGGTGAACATACCGTGGAAATCGAAACGCCAGTCGGGACCTGCCGGAGCGCCCGCGCGCGGTGCCATACCGCCGGGGAGCGCGGCGGACTGCGGCGCAGCGGGGTCCATGCCGAGCGCGGCTTCGCTCGCGTCGCCGGGCGTGTCTTGCGCGCGTGCTGGCAGCGAGATGGTCAGCGCGGCCGCAAAAACGCTCAAAATGGCGGGTTTCTTTCCAGGTCTCAGCGGAAGCATCGTCACCACCACATGTTGAAGTTGAGCGTGAACATTTGGTCGTCGATTCGCTCGCTCGTACGGGGCTGCGTCCCGTCGAGGTGCGTTCGCGAACCCAGGAACCACTTGACGTACGAAAGCACGATCGCTTCGTGGCTCTGCCAGTCGGTCTTGAATTGAAGGCGCGGCGCGACGACGTGGTAAGTCTGCTCGGCGTCGTGCGAGCTCGGCACGACGCGGTCGAGGCGCATTCCGACGCCCATGTACGGAATGAACGTGTAGAGCCCGCTGATGCCGTACTTGTGGCGCACGCGGCCGTCGAACACCGGATCGGCGCTGGTGGTGCGCGCGATGTTGAAGCCGGCGTCGAGCTGAAGGTCGGGGCCGTTACCGGCGAACGGTTCGGGACTCATGAGGAGCGCCGTCATGCTCATGCTGTAAGCGATGCCGCCCACGAGCAGCGTTCCGGTGCCGTGCGTGTCGGGTCCCCACCACGAGCTCGTCAGGCGCTCGCCGTCGCCACCGTACGTCACGATGTTTCGGAGCGGGTACGCTTCGTGGCCGTCGATGAACGCGCCGCCCACGCCGAGCACACCCCACGAACGGCTGATGGCGCGCACGTCCGCGCCGAGCACGCGGATCCGCGGGTCGCGCACGTACGACTCGTCGATCTCGGGCGTCTGCGGGTTGTCCGCGGGAAGCTCGCCGGCGGCGGCGTTTCTCTGAATCCGCTCGTCCTGCGCCCAGGTCGACAGGTAGTGGAGTTGTCCTTGGATTTGCGTCTCGCCCTTGAGCAAGAGCCCGGCGTGCACGTGGTTCGTGTAGCCGCCCACCCACTGCGGGTCGTTGTTGCCGCTGTTGGTCGCGCCGGGGACCACTTCCATCGGTACGGTCCCGATGCGCGGCCCCATGAAGCCTTGCTCGAGCGTCAGCACCAGCGTGTCGCTGAGGTCGCGCTCGACGTTCGCCATGTAGCCCGCGCCGACGGGGCCGCCCGTCATCGTGTTCGTGTAGAAGCCGCCGCCGTACCGGCCGAGTCCGCCGTAGTTCAGGCTGAAAAAGCCAGCGGTGACGTTCACGCGAAAGTCCGCGACGGGAGGCGCGCGAAATATCAGGTACGCGTCGTTGATGAAGTATTGACTGCCGGGAGAGAGGTTGTTCGCGGGGCGCGTCGGGTTCCACGTCGCGATCTGAACGGTCGCCGTAACGAAGCTGTTGCCGTAGTTGAAGTTTGCGCCGATCCAGTTGCCGGGCAGCGAGTTCGTCGACGTGAACGAGGCGTACTCTTCGACGATGTCGGGCGGTGCATGGAAGACGAGCTTGCTCTGGCCGGCCTGCGGTGACTCGCGCGTGTCCAAGCTTACCTGCAGCGACGCGCTCATGAAGCCGCTCCACGTGAACAGCCAGTCGTCGGGCGTTGACGGGGCGCCGAAGCTCGGCGTGACGTTGCCGGGGGGCGAGCCCGCGCGAGGCGCGAACGGCGACATGCCGAGGCTCGAGTGGGTGCGGTAGCCGGGGACATAGCCGGCGTTCGGGAGCTCGTCCTTCGGGACGTACGGCGGTTCCACGCCCGTGGGTGCGGCGGGCTCAGGGGTGGGAGCGGGTTCGGCCGATGTCGTGGGTTCGGGTACCGCCTCGGAAGGTTCAGGCTTGTCGGGAGCCGCGAGATCGTCCGTGCCGGGCGTTTCTGGATTCTGTGGCGCTTCACCGCCCGGCGCGTCGGGCCCCGGCGCGGG
>DASUTR010000465.1:0-9757 GCA_036374535.1 Polyangiaceae bacterium | reverse complement strand
ACCGCGATAGGATCACCTGCGCCTTACGGCAGCTCTCGCGCGACTTCGCGTCCGCGAGCACGAGATGTTCGTGGACTTTACCGTGCGCTCGCTGCATCACGCCGCGGAAGAGCTCGATGGCCGCCCGGTCGTTCTGACACGCCTCTTGCAGCCCGATGACGTCGAAGCGCTCGAGGTATTCGTTGTTGGCGAACGTGCTGCGGATGAGGCCGGAGAACGGCTTCCGGAACGCGAGGTTCATGGCGACGTTGAACGTCACGACGCGGAGCTCGGCGGCCGGCGCCGGGCGGGCGGTCGTGAGCGAAAGCGCGAGCGTCAGGAACGCGAGCGCGAACAGTCTCGTGCGCGGCCCGGGGCGCATACCTCCAGGGTATCACCCGTGGCCGAAAACGCATTCGAGCCCGGTCGCGGCTAGGGATTCGCGGAAAATGACCGCAAGGCGTGCCGCACGAGCTCGGGCGGAGCCTGCACGAGCTCGATGAGCACGCCCTCGCCCCCTTGAGGTGCCTCGCTCGAGCCTTTCGGGTGGATGAAACAGACGTCGTGGCCCGCGGCGCCGCGGCGAATGCCGCCGGGCGCGAAACGGACGCCGCGCGCGGTGAGCCATGCGACGGCTCGCGGCAAATCGTCGATCCAGAGCCCGACGTGGTTCAGCGCGGGCTCGGCGACCCGGGGGCTCTTCCCGGGATCGATGGGCTGCATGAGGTCGATTTCGACGGCGTCGAGCCCCGTTCCGGCGCGCAGAATGTCCTCGTCGACGTTTTCGCTTTCGGAGCGGTAGCTGCCGGTGCGCTCGAGGCCGAGGAGGTCGACCCACAGACGATTCAGGCGCTCTTTGTCGGTTCCGCCGAGCGCAATTTGTTGCACTCCGAGCACGCGGAAGGGACGCGCTTCGCTCAATAGCGGCCCTGGATGCCGAGCTCGGCTTCGAGTGACGTGGCGAGCGCGCGGATGATCGTCGTCGTCACGCCGCCCGTGACGTACGCGCCGAAGTTGCGCGAGAAATCGAGCGTCGGGCCCGCTGCCAGGTGAAAGGCAACGTCCGTGTCGAATTCGACCGTATCGCCGTTCACGTCCTCGCCGTCCTCGAACCCGAGCCCGATCGCCGGTTCGATGAAAATCTTGAAGGGCGAATCGCTCATCGTGTAGATGCGCACGCCCGCGCCGAACATCAAGACGGGCTTCGTGTACGTCTCGTCTTCGGCGGCAAGCCCGAATCGTCCCCAGGCAAACGGTTCGAGCCAATCGAAGACTCCGTAGCTCAACGCGGTATTGAGCGCGAAGGGCGCGGCGTGTCCGCAAAACTTCTGTTGGTCCGTCCCCTTTTCCGGATCGAACTCCGCGCAGAGCGGCGAATCCTCGTAGCGCAGGATCATTCGATAGCCTGCGACGAGCCCGACGCGCAGTCCGAGTTGGCCGCCGTGTCCGAACGCGTCGTCGTCTGCCTTGGCTTCCTCCGCGGACTTGCCGGGCTCTTCGGCGGCTTCCTCGGCGGCGAGGGCGAGGGGCGTCGCGCCGAGCGCGGCGAGCAGGACCGAGAGCGCAATCCCCGTTTTGGCGAGCCTGGGCGTCACGGGCGGAACGATACCGTATCGGACGCAGGGATGCGGCAAATCCGTTCGAGCGCGGTCTTCGGGCTCAAACGAAGCCGCGAGCGATCGAGGCGATTCCCGCCATCGCCGCGACCATGAGCACGGCCGTGCGCGTGTGCCCGCGATCGAGCCAGGCCGAGGTGCGCTTCGAGGAGAAAAAGCCGACGACGATTCCCGGCAAGAGTCCGACGGCCAACGTCGCTTCGGCGCGCCCCATGCGCCCGGCGTAGGCGAGCGCGACGAGCGACATGACGGCGCCGATGAGGAAGTAACCCGCGAGCGTCGAGCGCACGCGATCGCCCGGTTCGTGCTGGTAGAGCACGGCGACGGCGGGACCGCCGAGTCCCGAGCTCGTGCCCATGAGCCCCGAGACGAGCCCGGCGACCATGAGCAGCGGCGGCGTGCGCGGGAGATTCACGCGCAGGAGCGAGATGGCCACGGCGAGCAGGACGAGCACGCCGAGCCCGATGGTGATGCCCTGTTCGCTCATCGCGTCGAGCAGGACGATGGCGAGCACGGTGCCCGGGACGCGGCCGAACAGCACCCAGCCGATCCCGGTGAGATCCATCGACTGGCGCTCGCGCACCGCGGTGAGCACGAGCAAGAGCGTGACGGCGAGGATGAGGGGGCCAGGCACGAGCCTCGGCTCGACGAAGGCGAGGATGGGCGCCGACATCAGGGCGAAGCCGAAGCCCACCGAGCTCTGGAGCGCCGAGCCGATCGCGACGATGAGCGAGGCGATGAGGAAGTCCGGGAGCGACGTGAAGCCGAGCATCGGGCTCCTACGAGGCGTGGAGGGTCAAGAAGTCGCGCATCGCGCGGACGATGCCGTCGTCGATCGCCTCTTGGGTTTCCCCGCGCGCCGCGAGCCTGCCGCGCGTGACGCGCAGGGAGTGGTCGCCGTCCTCCACGCGATGCAGCGCATGCGGCGCGGAGAGCTCGGGCAAGAGCGCTTCGAGCTTCGCGAGCGGGCAGAGCGGATCGCGCGTTCCCTGGATGAAGAGGATGGGCGTCGCGAGCTTGCGCAGCACCTCGTCGCGCACCTTGCCGTTCTGTCCGACGAGCGGGTAGCCGAGGCACACGAGCGCGGCGGGCGGGTCGGCGCTTTCGACGGCGACGTGGCAGCCGATGCGGCCACCCATGCTCTTGCCGACGAGCACGACGGGTCCCGAATGCGACGCCCGCACGCGTGCGAGCGCTTCCTCGTGGGCGCTGACGAGCACCGGGTGCTTGTCCGGCGAGCGGCGTCCGGCCGTCTGGTACGGATAGTCGAAGCATTCGATGGCGCCGAGCACCTCGAAGCGCCGTTTCATGGCCTGCATCCAGGCCGAGCTCGACGGCGCGCCCGCCCCGGGCGCGAAGAGCAGCGCGCGAGCGGCGCGAGCCGTCAACGCTTGGCGGCCGCCGTCGGTGCGCTCGCCGACTTGGCGCTCCCCGCGGTCGTCCAGGTTCGCTCGGCACCGAGCGCAAGCCACGTGAGCTCGAGCGCCTTACCGCCCGCGGAGACGCTGAAGGTGCGCCCGCCGTTCCACTCGGACGGGGCCGGCAAACCGACGGAAGGCTGCGCCTGCAGCATGCGGATCGTCTCGAGCTCGGCGCGCAGCGCGAGGATGCCGGTACCGGCGAGGAGCGCGACGACGCCGGACGGGATGTGCGGCGCGATCACGACGCGCACCATCGAGCAAAGCTCGCTCGCGCGTCGCGCCACCCAGCGCACGTCGTCGAGCGTGTCGAGCACGAGCGCGCTCGGCTGCTCCGGCCGATCACGGCGGCCGACGAGCGGTAGCGTCTGCGCTGCGCCCTGCCAACCGTGCGCGAGCGGCGCTTCGAGCTTTTCGGCCTTGGCTGCGTCGCCCTCTTTGCCCTTGCTCTTGCCCTTGCGCACGATGAGCACGTCGTCGGTCGGCAACGTCCGCGGCACGGTGACGCGGACGGGGCGCTTGAACGAGCGCGGGTCGCCGACGACTCCGGTCGCGACGGCGTAGGCGAGCGTCTCGGCCGAGGCGATCACCGAGCGGTTCGGCGGCTGGTCGGGCTCGGGATCGAACGTTCGCATCGAGACGCCTTGGGAGGGCGGCGGATAAAGCTCGCCCGTAAGCAGGCGCGGATCGGGCTCGAGGATGCGCGCGCCCGTGGCGATGAGATCGACGAGCGCGCCGGACTGCGCCAGCACCTCGAGCGCCTGTCGGGACGGCGGGGCGACCAGGAAGTCGAGCCGCGGCGGCACACGTTTGCTCTTCAAGAGCGCGGCGGCCGCCAAGAGGTCGCGCAGCGACGCTCCGGAATCGCCCCCGAGGACGACTTGCGTCACCGGGTTTCCCGCGAGCTCGCGCACGGGGCGCACGGCGCCGTCTTCGTCTTGAACGAGCGGATCGACCGCGGACAGATCGACGCTGATGGCGTCGTCGCAGGGTGCGCCCGGATCCGGCAAGAGCCCGCGATGCGCTTTCGACCGGCGCTGATCGCGCAGGTACACTTCCGTCTTCTCGTCGCTGACGAACACGACGGCGGCCGCCCCGAGCTGCGGCGCGAGCGCGGCGAGCACGGCCCGCTCGGCTACGGACAGAAGGCGCGCGCTCGGCCCCGTGAACTCGATGACGACGGGCGCTCCGTGCTCTTGATCGATACGGTGCACCGCATCGCGCAGCCCGCGCCGGAGGAGTTCGAGGCCCACGTCGCGAACGCATACGAACGGGCGGATGCGTCCCGAGAGCAGCACTTGGATGCTGCGCGGACGCCGCATCCACATCGAGCCCGTGGCGAGCGCCTCCGCGAGCTGCGACGGCGGCGCCATGACCGCGAGCATTCCGGCGCCGCCGACCGAGGCGAGCCGCGGATCGTCGGTGACGGCGAGCCGTGCGGGACTGCCGAAGCGTTCGAGGTGAACCGCGGCGGGAAAGCCGATGCCCGGGCGCGCGAGCAGGAGGCCGAGTCCGAGCGCGTCGCGGAGCGCTCGCTGCGCGGCTGGGGTCGGGCTCTCGCCCTGACGGGTCACGCAACGCGTGTCGTACGCCACGGCGACCTCGACCGCGAACTTGCGGGCGCCGGCGAGCAGCGCTTCGGTGAGCGCACGCTCGGGCTCGCGCGAGAGAATGACCTGGTCGATCTTCACGCGGAGAAGGTCGCCACTCAAGCTCGGGTCGTCGGCGCGCCCGGCGAGGATCTTTTGTGTCATTGTGCGGGGCGGATCCCCCGCGCGCGCACGCATCGGGCTAACGCACCTCGGAGCACACCGCCCTGAAGCAGGCGGGGGACGCGAAGGCTAGCTGCTCGCCGTCCGAAGGGTCAAGGAGGGGTAGACGGCCCCGACTTCCGGCCATCGCCTGGCTGCGGCGCGGCGGCAAGACGGGGCGTTGGTCGTGTTGGGCGATGGGGCTCCGGCCCCGTCGCCGTTCCGCTCCGTTCGGCGACGCCCCAGGTCGAGTGGTAGCGCGCGCCGGCCGGTGGGCCGGCTTGGAAACCCTCGTCATGTCGGGACAAATTCACTCACGTGGGAAAACGGGTTAGCCTCGGGCCCATGTTCAAGGAGGCGCTGCAAAGCGTTGTCGAAGGTACCGAGGGGAGCATCGCGGGTCTTCTCATGGACTTCGAGGGCATCCCGGTCGAAAGCTTCACGCGCGACGGCGCGAGCTTCGACATTGAAACCGTCGGCGCCGAAGTCAGCGTCGTCGTGAAGGCGATTCAGCGCGCGGGCGAAATGCTCGACGTGGGCGACACGCAGGAGGTCGCCTTGAAGAGCGAGAAGATGACGACGCTCATCCGCGTCATCAACCAAACGTACTTCGTTGCCATCACGCTGGACCCGGAAGGAAACCTCGGCAAAGGGCGCTACCTCTTGCGCGTTCTCGCGCCGAAGCTCGCTCAGGAGCTCGCGACCTGAGCGCTGCCCCTTCCTTCGGGGCGCAATTCGTGCGACGAGGCTCCGCGCTCCGCGCACCGCTCCCGTAAGCCTTTCACCATGCAACTCACGCTCGAAGAGCTCAAGAATCTGTGTAAGACGCTCGAAGCCGGCGGTGTCGCCGAATTCGAGTACCAGGACGAGAAATACCGCGTGAAGGTGGCGCTCGGCCGCACCGCCGCGCCGATCGTGACTGCGGTTCCGGCACCGGCTCGCTCGAGCCCCGTCGCCGCGGCGGCCCCCGTCGCGGCTCGTCCGGTCGACGACAGTGTCGTCGCGATCACGTCGCCGTTCGTCGGCACGTTCTATCGCGCGCCGTCGCCCGACAATCCGAACTTCGTCGAGGTGGGCAGCGTCGTGCGCGCGGGACAGACGCTTTGCATCGTCGAAGCGATGAAGCTGATGAACGAGATCGAAACGGAAGTCGCCGGGACGATCGTCGACGTCCTGGTCGAGAACGGGAAGAGCGTCGAGTACGGACAGAAGCTCTTCATGATCAAGAAAAGCTGACGCCGGGGGACGAGCCCCCGAGGTCCAGAACGAAGGCCCAAAACCCGCGGCGCGCCGAGCGAACCGTTCCACGATGTTCAAGAAAGTCCTCATTGCCAACCGCGGCGAGATCGCGATTCGCGTGATCCGCGCCTGTCGCGAGCTCGGAATCGCGACCGTCGCGGTGCATTCCGAAGCGGACGCCGGAGCGCTCCACGTTCGTTTCGCCGACGAAGCCGTCTGCATCGGCCCGCCGTCGCCTCTCGCGAGCTACCTGAACGTTCCGGCCCTCATCAGCGCGGCCGAAATCACGGCCGCCGACGCCATCCATCCGGGTTACGGATTCCTCTCGGAGAACGCCGAGTTTGCTCGCATCGTCGAGAGCTGCCGGCTCGGCTTCATCGGGCCGCGTTCGGACGTGATGCAGCTCTGGGGCGACAAGCTCCGCGCGCGCGAAACCGCGAAGCGCTTCGGGCTGCCGATGCTCCCCGGCAGCGAAGCCCTCCGCGACGCCGAGCACGCCGAGGCGGAAGCCGCGCGCGTCGGCTACCCGGTCATGATGAAGGCGCGCGGCGGCGGCGGCGGCCGGGGCATGCGCATCGTCCGCGGCGAGGGCGAAGTGCGCCGGGCCTTCGAGTCCGCCACGGCCGAGGCGATGAACGCCTTCAAGAACCCCGAGCTTTACCTCGAGCGGTTCGTCGAGAAGCCGAAGCACATCGAGTTTCAGGCGCTCGCCGACATGCACGGGCAAGTCTGGACGCTCGGTGAGCGCGAGTGCTCCCTCCAGCGCCGCAACCAGAAGCTCATCGAAGAGGCGCCGAGCACGGTCCTCTCGGACGAGCACCGCGCGGCCATCGGCGAATCGATCCGCACGGCGCTCCGGGAGACCGGCTACACCGGGCTCGGAACGCTCGAATTCCTGATGGACGGGGGCAACCTCTACTTCATGGAAATGAACACGCGCGTTCAGGTCGAGCATCCCGTGACGGAGATGACGACCGGCGTCGATCTCGTCGTCGAGCAGATCCGCGCGGCCGCCGGCGAGAAGCTCGAGCTCGGTGACACGCGCCCCTGGCGCTTCCGTGGGCACGCCATCGAGTGCCGCATCCTCGCGGAGGATCCGGTCACCTTCGCGCCCTGGCCGGGGCTAATCACGGAGTACCACCAGCCGGGCGGCATGGGCATCCGCGTCGACTCGGGCGTGTTCGGCGGCTGGCGTGTTCCCTCGGAGTACGACTCGCTGCTCGCGAAGCTCATCGCGCACGCTCCGACGCGCGACCAGGCGCTCGGCCGCATGCGCCGCGCGCTCGACGAGTTCATCATCGGGGGCATCCGCACGAACATCGATCTTCACAAGCGGCTGCTCGACCACCCCGAGATGAGGAACGGTACGCACACGACGCGTACGGTCGAGAACATGATGGCGAAGGGCCGCCCTTAGCTCGCTCGCAGTCCGACGTTTTCACGTACGTCACGCCGGGATCGCCGAACGGAAGCGCCTGCGGCGCGGCTACTTCGGCTTTCGGCGCGGCGTCTTCCGCCTCGCGCCTCGCGCCGGGCGGGCTTTCGCGGCGACCCGTGGTCGCTCCCGGCCGGGCTTTCGTCCGACGTTTTCGGCGTGGAACGCCGAGGGGCAGAGCTCGGCGACGGGACACGCCGCGCACGCCGGTTTCCGCGCCGTGCACAGGCGGCGACCGTGGAAGATGAGCACGTGGCTCAAGAGGTCCCAATCGTCGCGCGGAAACGCCTTCATGAGATCCTGCTCGATGTCGACGGGGTCCGTCTTGCGTGTCCAGCCAAGGCGTTGCGAGAGGCGCTGGACGTGCGTGTCGACGACGACGCCCTCGGGCGTTCCGAAAGCGACGCCGAGCACCACGTTCGCGGTTTTTCGTCCGACGCCGGGAAGCTTCACGAGCTCGGCGAGCGTCTTCGGGACCGTTCCGCCGTGCTCGTCGACGAGCCGCTTCGAAAGGCCCTGAATCGACTTCGTCTTCTGGCGAAAAAAACCTAGGCTGCCGACGACGCGTTCGACTTCCGAGGAGTCGGCGTTCGCGAGCGCCTCGGGCGTGGGCCAGCGGCGAAAAAGCTCGGGCGTCGCCTGGTTCACGAGGATGTCCGTCGTCTGCGCCGACAGCACCGTCGCGACGATGAGCTCGAACGGCGACGAGTGCACGAGCTCGCAGTGCGCATCCGCGTGGCGCACGCGAAGCTTCGCGAACGCTTCGCGGGCCGCCTCCGCCGAAACGAGCTTCGGACGCTTCTTGCCCTTCGCGGCGACGCCCGCTCGGACGAGCTCGGCGCCTTTCGTCTTAGGTTTGCGGCTCGCCATCGCCGCCGCCGTCTGCGCCGTCCGCCGGCTCGCCGTCGCTCGGTTCGCCGTCCGCCGGCTCGCCGTCCGCCGGCTCGCCGTCGCTCGGATCGTCGCCGTCGGGGGGCGGCGGGGGGATCGAACCGTCGAGCGCGGCGCCGACGCGGCTCTCGCCGATGGATTCGAACGCGACGACGCGCTCCTCGTCTTCGACGCTCATGACCTTGACGCCCTGAGCGTTGCGGCCGGTTTCGCGAATGCCGCTCACCGCCGTGCGGATCGTCTGCCCGCGATCGGTGATGAGCATGATCTCGTCTTCGGGTTTCACGAGCGCGATGCCGACGACCGGTCCGTTGCGATCGCTCGCGTCGATGAGGATGATGCCCTTGCCGCCGCGATTCTGCGGGCGGAACTCCTCGAGCGCGGTGCGCTTGCCGTAGCCGCGCTCGCACACGGCGAGAACCCACGTGCGCTCGGGCTCCGTGCGCGCGAGACCGACGACCTCGTCGCCCTCGGCGAGCTCGATGGCCTTCACGCCGCCGGCGTTCCTGCCCATCGCGCGCACCTGCTGCTCGTGGAAGCGGATGCTCTGGCCCTGCTTCGTCGCGATCAAGAACTCCTGCTGGCCGTCCGTGACCGTCGCGGTGAGCAGCGAGTCGTCGTCGGCAATCTTCACGCCGATGATGCCCTTCTCGCGGTAGTTCTCGTAGTCCGTTACTTCGGTTTTCTTGATCTGACCGCCGCGCGTGACGGTCGTGACGAAGAGACCCGCGGTGAACCCGCTCACCGGTGTGATCGCCGCGATCTTCTCCTCGGGCGCGAGCTCGATGAAGTTCACGATCGCGCGACCCTTCGCGTTCCTCGCGGCCTGCGGGATCTCGTAGACCTTCTTCACGTACACCTTTCCGCGGTTCGAGAAGAAGAAGACGAAGCTGTGCGTGTCGGCGATGAAGAGCTGGTTCACGAAGTCGTCGTCGCGCGCCTCCATGCCCTTGTTGCCCTTGCCGCCGCGCTTCTGCGCCTTGTAGGTCGAGACGGGGGTGCGCTTGATGTACCCCTCGTGCGAGATCGTGACGACCATGTCCTCCTGCTGGATCAGGTCCTCGATCTGGATCTCGGCTTCGTCGTCGATGATCTCGGTGCGGCGCGCGTCGCCGTGCTTCTCCTTGACCTCCTCGAGCTCCTTGATGATCACGTCGAAGAGGAGCGTCTCGTCGGCCAGGATGGCCTGCAGGCGCGCGATCTCTTCGCAAAGCTCGGCGTAGTCGCTCGCGAGTTTTTCCCGCTCGAGGCCCGTGAGGCGAGCGAGCCGCATCTCGAGGATGACCTTCGCCTGCCGTTCGCTCAGCCGGTAGTCGGCGCGCTTCTTCGCCGCTTGGATCTCGGCTTCCGGCCGTCCTGCGCGGCGCACGAATTCCTCGAGGCCGCGCAGCGGTAGCTGCATCAGCCTTTCCTTGGCCTCGTCCGGGT
>DASUTR010000464.1:0-11421 GCA_036374535.1 Polyangiaceae bacterium | reverse complement strand
GCTCGAAGTGGCTAGGGCTCCGTCCCCCAGACGAGGACGCCGTTCAGGTAAATGGTGATGCGCGTCCAGTCGACGTAGCTCGTCGGCGGTGTGCCGCTCGTAGAATACGAGTAGTCGTTGCTCTCGGTGTAATTGCTCCAGTTCGCGTTGTTGAGGCGGAGCTGGATGGGTCCGGTCTCGGCGCCGGCGGCCAACGTGCCGCTCGTGAAGCCGATTTCGAGATAGGTGTTGGCGTTCGGCCGCGCGGGGCTCAGGAACGTGAAGCTCGAGGTCACGAGATTGCATCCGATTTGCGCCCAGTCGCAGGCCATCTGCTGAGCGAGGCTCGTGTTCTCGCGCGTGTACCAGTAGCGGAGCTTCACCTGACTCAGCGTGACGGCGCTCGAGCCAAGGTTGAAAAGCCGGAGGTGCGGGCGGATCTGGTTGTCGGTGCCGTTGAGATCGGAGGCCTGATACCGGATTTTCAGGGACGAGGATGTCCCGGTCGATGCCGTCACCTGAACGTCGTCGCTGCTCGAGAGCGCGCTGTCGCTCGCGGTCAACCGCAGCAGGTAAACGCCGGCGAGGGAGAAGCTCGCGGTCGTCGCCGCCGCGCTCGCGTTCCCGAACGTGACCGTGCCGGGTCCGCTCACCTTGCTCCACGTGCGGGTGACCGTCGCCGGCGGATTCGGCAAGCCGTCGTCCGTCACCGTGCCGGAGAGCGAAGCGTTCGCGGGCAGCGTGACACTCTGATCGGCGCCGGCGTTGACGCTCGGCGCCGTGTTCGTCGCGCCGCCGCCCACCGCGAAAACGAGGTCGTCGCGATCGTTGAAATCGCCGGTTGCGCAGGTGCCCGTCGAGGCGGCACCGCGCATCTGTCCGCGGATCGCCTGGCGCGCGCCGCCGCTCGGCAGCGTGAAGGTCGTCGTGAACGTGCGCGCACCCGTCGCGGGGAAGCTCACGTTCGTGGCGTTCGTCACCGGGGTCCAGACGACGGGGTTCGCTTCGGCGTTCGCGGTGTGAAAGAGATCGAAGCGGTCGTCGGCCGTCGATCCCACCCAGACGTCCGCGCGTACGGTCACCGCTTGGCCCGGCGCGAGATTACCGCCCCCCGTCGTCGCGATGCTGAGGTAGTCGAGTGACGGATTGCTGTGGAACACGCCGAACGTCCCGTCCGCGCACGTCCCCCCGAGCGTGTTCGGGTGATTCGGCTCCCCCGGTGAGCCAATCGACGGAACGCCCGCGCCGTGAGCGTTGACGAGCGAGCCGGTTTTGCACGAGGGGCGGGCGACGCTGCAGAGCGGCGCGCCGTGCGTGGCCGAAAACGCCGCCTGGTGGGGATTGCTCAAGGTCACCGAAATCGTCGGGCTCGTCCCCCAGTTGCCGTTCGCGTCGGCGCCCTTCACCTTTAGCTCGTGCGTTCCATTCGCGTACTGCGTCGTGTCCCACGAGAAGCCGAACGGCGCCGTCGAGTCGTTCGCGATGGGGAGCCCGTTCACGAAGAGCATCGCCGTCGATCCCGGTCCGCCCGCGTCCGTGATCGTCGCGCTCACGGTATTGACCACCTGTGTCAGCGTCGCATGGTTCGCCGGCGCGGTGATCGCCACCGTCGGAGGAGTCCCGTCGGAAGTCCCCGGAATCGTCCCCATGTAGAGCAGTCGGTTCGGCGACGCCGCGCCGGGTAGCCCGAACTGCACGAGATCCGGCGTCGCGCGGTTCACGAGCACCTGGTGAATCTGCGCCGGCGTCGCGCTCGGGTTCGTCGAAAGGTAGAGCGCCGCAACGCCGGCGGCGTGCGGCGACGCCATCGACGTGCCGCTCTTTACCGCAGTCGACGTTGTCCCCGCGATTCCCGCCGACGTGATGCCGACGCCCGGCGCGAACAGGTCGACGCAGCTCCCGAAGTTCGAGGTCGCTGACCGCGTGTCCGTCGTGTCGACGTTTCCGATCGTGATCGCCGCCGGGACGTTCGCCGGAATCTTCTCGCACGCGCTCGTGTTGTCGTTTCCCGCCGAAACCACGTACGGGATCCCGGCCGCAATCGACGTCGCCACCGCATCGGCGAGCACCTGCGAATCCGGCGTGTGCGTAAAGAACCCGAGGCTCGCGTTCACGACCGCGGGAAAAACGCGATTCTGAGCGATCCAATCCACGCCCGCGAGCACGGTCGACAAGCTTCCCTGGGCATTGCAGCTCGTCACTTTCACGGGGTGGATTGTCACCCGCTTCGCCACGCCGAAGGTCGTGCCGCCGAGCGTCGCCGCGACGTGCGTCCCGTGCCCGTCGCAATCCTGAGGGTCCGCGTCGTTTTCGATGAAGTCGAACCCTGCAGCGATGCGCGTGCCGCCGGTGCCGTTGCCGAAATCGGCGTGCCCGGCGAAAATTCCCGTATCGAGCACGTAGGCATGTACGCCTTCGCCCTGATTCGCGTACGTGTAACTCTGCCCGAGGGGCAAGTAATGCTGATCGATGCGATCCAGCCCCCACGACGGCGGATTCGTCTGCGTCGCATCGAGCGTGACGACGACGTCGCGCACGATCTTCTCCACGTCGGGGTCTGCCTTCAGCGTCTCGAGTTCGTCCGAGGAGAGCTCCGCGGCGAAGCCTTCGAGCGCGTATTCGTACGTCCGAACGATCCGACCGCCGTGCCGGCTCGCCATGAGACGCGCCTTGTCGGGCACCGCGCGGCCCTGGACTCCTCGCCAAACGGCACCTTTTTTCAAGACGACGACGTAGCGGTCGGGGACGAACCCGGACACTTCGGTGGCCGGCGATTCGTCGAGGGGCACCTCGGCGGTGCAGGAGAGCGCGAGGCTCGCAGAAGTCGCCAGAAGGAGCGCGCGAACGGAGGCAGGGGTGGACATCTCGACGATTAGAGTCGAACCGTGGAGGAACCTTCGCCGCCGAGCTTTTTCTCGACGGGTGAGAGCGTCGATGGCGCCGCTACTTCTTCATCGCGTAGAAGGCGAGCAGGCTTTCGAAGACGACCGTCCCGCGCTCGAGACGCGCTTCGTCGTCACGATGGGCGCGGCAGAGTCCTGCGATCGTCGCGGCAACGCCCGACGTCTCAGCGCGATCGAACTTCTGTTCCTTGAGATCGATGTCGTGAACGACTTCGGCGACCGCTCGTAGACCCGGCTCGCGAAGCGCGAAGCGTGCGAGCAGCGTTTCGAACGTGCAGCGATCCCCCTCGTGCGAGTACTCCGCTTCGAACATGTCGAAACGAAGCTCGCCCTCTGTCGGCACGTACCCCTTGGGCGCGACGAACTTGAACGTCGCTTCAGGGTCGATCGAGCGACGAATGAGCCAGGCGCTGGCGATGCGATCGACGTGGATTCCGGTGCGAGTCACCCACGTCCGGCCTCGCACGAGCTCGAGCCGTTCGAGGGCCGCCGTTGCCGCGAGCCTTGGCTCGGTCTTGGCGCGGAGCTCTCCGAGTAGCCCACTCGCGGTTTCGCGGCCGGAAGCCCCGAAAAAATCCGTGACGGTGACCTCCTGCAGCCTGCGTTCCAGCCGCTGGACATCGTCGAGCAACGAACGTCGTTCCTCCGCCTCGAGCGCGCGCCGGCGCTTCACGGACTTGACGAGACTGCGCGCGTCGAGAACGACCTCCGCGTACAGCGCGTCGCTGGCCTCGCGAAACTTCGTTTCCAGCTCCTCGTCCGAAATTCCATCGACGAGCGCTGCTTCCGCCACGGTCGCTTCTCCTCCGCCCGCGAGGATCTCGCGCCGCACCCACTGAAAATCCTCCGTTGCGCCGTCCGTGGAGGGCAGCACGTAGACGGAATTCTTGAGCGCGATCGCACCTACGCGCGAGAGCCGTCGCCCGATCTTCACTCGGAGGTAGGCCGGGTCCTTCGGTAGCTGATGAATGAGCAGGAGCCAGCGCTTTCGTTCGCGAGGCTTGTCAGTCACAGAGGCTATGATACATGTGAATCATCGATATGCCAGCTGTGATAGTCGCCGTGGCGCACGCTCCAAAATCCCCTCGCCGGCTTCTCGTGACGGTGCCGTGAGCTCGGAGCCCGCTCCCGCCGCAGCAGACGAGCGAGCTCCCGCGAGCTCGAACCTCGTCCCGCACTCGCTCGGCGACATGGTTCGCTATTTTCTCCATCTCGGAACGTTCGGCTTCGGTGGACCCATCGCTCTCGCCGGTTACATGCAACGCGACCTCGTGGAACGGCGCCGTTGGATCTCCAAGCAAGACTACGTCGAGGGTTTGGCTCTCGCGCAGCTCGCTCCCGGACCCTTGGCGGCGCAGCTCGCCATCTACCTAGGATGGGTACGAGGGAAAGTGCTCGGCGCAACGCTCGTGGCGTTCGCATTCGTACTGCCCTCGTTCTTGATGGTGCTCGCGCTGTCCGTTCTCTACATCCACTTCAACGGGCTTTCGTGGATGCGCGGCGCGTTCTACGGCATCGGAGCGGCGGTCATCGCGATCATCGCTCGCAGCGCCTTCAAGCTCGTCAAGATGACGTTGTCCAAAGACTACCTGCTTTGGGCGCTGTTCATCGCGAGCGCCGTCGTGACGGCTTGGACCGAGTCGGAAATCGTGTGGCTTTTTCTGGGCAGCGGAATCGTGACGCTCCTCGTGAAAGCACCGCCGAAGCTCGTACGCACGAGCACGCTCGCGTTCCTACCGCTGCCGGTCTGGTCCGTGTCGGGGCTCGCCGGACCCGCGTCGGCAGCCACGCTCTTTACCATCGGCTGGTATTTCGCGGAGGCCGGCGCGTTCGTCTTCGGCAGCGGGCTTGCGATTGTGCCGTTCCTCCACGCCGGCGTCGTCGACCGGTTCCATTGGCTCACCGATCAGCAGTTCCTCGACGCGGTCGCCGTCGCCATGATCACGCCGGGGCCGGTCGTCATTACCGTTGCGTTCATCGGGTACCTCGTGGCCGGCTTCGCGGGGGCGGTCGTCGCGGCGCTGGCTACGTTCCTGCCGTGTTACCTGTTCACGATCGTCCCTGCGCCGTACTTTCGTCGATTCGCGCAGAACAAGAGTCTCAAGGCGTTCGTCGACGGCGTCACGGCGGCCGCAACGGGCGCCATCGCGGGTGCCGCCGTCGTGCTCGGCAAGCGAGCCCTGTTCGACGTTCCGACGATCCTCATCTGCCTTGCTACGCTCGGCGTGATCGTCCGGTTCAAAAAGGCGCCCGAGCCACTCGTCATTCTGGCCGCCGGGGCCGTCGGACTGGTCCTGACCCAAGGAGCGCTACCGCAATGAGCGCCGAGAGCACCGATCACGTTTGAAGTGATTCGGGCGCTCGAGAAGGAGGCTTGGACGCGCTCGCGGCGCCGGCGACGTCGACACCGACGAGCATCTCCAGCACGCGCCGCGACGCACCGGGATAGAAGCCGGCATCGGGTTCGAAGTACTCGGGATTCTCGAACGTCCCGAACAACATATCGACGCAGGGGATGCGGCTGTAGTTCTTCGAGTGAACGCCGCGCCGATGATGAATGCTGTGTGATTCCGGGCGCTGCACCAGGTAGCCGAGCCAGCGAGGCGTTTTGACGTTCGCGTGCTGGAATATCGAGAGCCCGACAGCGACGAGCCCGGCGAGCGCCGCGGCCTGAGCGCTGACGCCGAGCAGCATCGTCCCGACGAGGGAGCTGAAAAACCCCCCGACCGCGATCTCGAGCGGATGAAAGTACGCCGAGCCGAACACGTCGACGCGCTCGGCGCTGTGGTGCATCTGGTGGTATGCGCGCCACGGCAAGGTGCGGTGGCTCGCTCGGTGCACCCAGTATAGAACGAGCTCGCCCGCGAGGAACGCGAGCGCCGCACCGCCGAACGTCCCGAGCGATTCGAGATTCATCGCTCGGTGAGCTCGGATGAAGTCGATGTAGAGAAGCGGAACGGACGCGGAAACCGCGCCCGTTACCAGAAACGCGACGACGCCCTTGCGCTTCCACCTCGCCACCTTCGGCAGCGGACGGGCAGGACGTACCGCCTCGGCGACGGCGAACCCGACGAAAAGCGCCGTGAGAGCGACCGGAAAGGCTTTCTCGTAGTCCATGAGGTTTCTCCGATCGCGCCCCGGCGCTACGAAATCAGATCCGACGTGCGCTCCCGAACCTTGCGCAATCCTTCCAGGGTGACGCCCGGGACCACTCCGTAGCCGTCGAACAGGCGAGCGAGCGTCAACGAGAAGCGTTCGAAGGCGTCGGTGCGACGAAGCTCGTCGAGCTTCGCGCGTTCGCCCTTGATGAGCAGAAAGCCATTCGTGCTGCCGAAGTGCGGCGTGAGGCCGATCACCTCGTAGCTCTCGAACCAGCCTTCCTTCTTGAAGCCCTCGACCGCGACGAGCGTCGCGTCGAGCGACTTCTGCGCCTCGACCTCGCGGCCTGGGACGGGACGATTGAATCCGATGAACAAACAAGCGGTTGCCATGTGCTGACCTCCGCTTTCAGGGGCGTGACTCCTCGAGTCACGGAGCGTGACTCGCCTTGTCGCCCGCCCGAGTTCCGCTCAGTCCCGCGGCCGGTAACTCACGAAAACCCCAGTGATGATCGAGGCTTCGAGGTGCTCACCGAGCTCCGGTAGTTCGGTGGCGATGCGCTCGATGGCACCTTTCAGGCGCTTGTGCACGTTCACGCGGGCGCGCTCCTTCGCGCTTCCGGCCCGCTTCAGCCGGCCACCGAGTCCCACGCCCCGGCGGAGCTCGTCCTCCAAGAACTCGAGCTCGGCTTGGATGCGCTCGCGTCGCGCGGAGTCGTTCCAACGCAGGGCTTCGTCGAGCTCCACCCGAAGCTCTGTCGAGCGTTTCCGGTATTGGGTAACCGCCGTTGCATCGAGGAGCTCGCCCTGGTCGCCTCGGTCCGCGGCCGCGTCCGGTTCGTTTTTCGTCGAGAGATCGAGCGCGTGAAATTCGCGACCCGGGTGATCGACGAGCTCCTTCAGGATCTCGAACGCGCGGGAATGCTTGAAACGTGCTGTGCGCCCAGGGGTTGCGACGGACCAGACTTCGCCTTCGCGCACCAGGGCGAAACTCCACGGCCGGCGGGAGGCGACGATGCCGGCTTCGGACGCCGAGCCACTCGGCGAAGCCTCTCGAAGCGCTGCGATCCGCTGCAGGGAGCCGGGCATGAAAAGCTCCTCGGCTCGAGCTTCGGCACGATCGAGCAGGCTTCTGGCACGGTCCGCGTCGCCTGTGGCGGCGCGTCGCAGCAGAGTCGAGGCGAGAGCAATCTGGGATTCGAGCACGGCGGGCCGAGCGCCGAACAGTTCGGCCGCGTCGATGGCGCTCTCGAGCGCCCGAACGGCCGCCTCGTAATTCCCGAGGACCGCGTGAGCGCGACCGACGACATCGCGCGTGAAGCCCTCCCAGACGAACCCCGAAGCCCCCCACGAGACCGCCGGAAACGGTAACGCTTCGAGGTGAGGTAAGAGCCGGCGTGTGACGCCGGCGTGCTCCACGCGAGCGGCTGCCTCGGCCGCCAGCATGAGCGCGTTCGGAATCACGGGCAGGAACTCCGGTAGCGGCAGCGCGTTGTCGAACAGACTGCGCGCCTTCGCGAGGTCGCCGAGGCGGGCGTGGACCGAAACGGTGCCAAGCTGGTCCATGAGCCGGTTCAAGAGTGCGTCCCGTCCCAAGCCGGAGAATTGGAGCTCCGGATCCGCCTCCGTCGGTCTCATTTTCGCGCGAAGCGCCCCGACTCGATGAAAAATCAGTGCGCTCGTTGCTCGTGGATCTTCGAGCTCGGCGATACGTCGTGCGGCTTCGTCGATGGCACGATCGGAGTCGTCGAAGCGTCCCTCGATGAGCGCATGCATCGAGGCGAGGAGCGCGCTTTGCCAGCGGAAGCGAACGTGCCCGAGCATGCGACCGAGTCGCTCTTCCGCCTGCAGGACATGACGCATTTCCTCCGCGTCGCCGAGCTCCGCGGCGTCGATCGCCCAGCGAACGTAGCCGCGCTGCGCACGCACGAGATCGTGGCGTTCCATCGCGAGCTCGGCGAGCTCCTTCGATACGTCGCGCCGGCGGGCGGGCGGGGCGTAGCCCGTGAGCGCCGCACCGCCGGTGTAGAGCGCGTGGAGTAGCGTGTCCGCGTCGTTCGTCGTGCGCGCGAGTGCGATGGCTTCGAATGCTTGCTCGACCGGACTCTGCGGGTCCGGACTCGGTTGGCGCGCGCCGGCGAGTCTCGCGAGCACTCTGGCTCGCAACGCCGGCTCGGAGGTTCCGAGGAGCCGAAGAGCGCTCTCCAAGAGCTCGATCTGGAGCGCATCGACCACGGCAACTCGGATTTCGGCGCCGTAGACGAGCGCTGCGTGTGCCAGGCGCGGAGCATCGAAGCTGCGCCGCGCGCGCTCGGCGACCGTCGCGCAGATCGCTCGGCTGCGCTCACCCTCGCCCACGAGAACCAGCACTTCCGCGAGAGAGAGCTCCAGATCCCCGCGCAATCCCTCGTCCGTCGTGTCGGCGAGAGCGTTCGCTGCCCCTTCGAGAAGCTCGACCGCGCGATCGAACGCGAGCTCCTGCTCGCAAATCTTCGCTGCCGAGCGCGCCTGCGCGATGGCTCGCGCCGGATCCCCCTCGGGCAGAGCCAAGAGCAAGTGGCGCGCCACCGATTCGGCTTGACCGGCCGTCGCGACGCCGTGGCGCGAGTGCGTGTCGGCCGCTCGAAGGTGGAGCCGCGCGCGTCGAACGGGTCTCACGTCGTCGTAGAGACACTCGCGAAACAGCGGGTGCGAAAACGCCAGACGATCGCCGTCCGAGCGTTCGACGATTCCCGAGAGCAGCGCGCCGGCCAGGCGCTCGTAGAGCTCGTGTCGCGACTTCCCGCAAACGCGGGCCAGGACGTCGACCGGCGTCTCGCGACCGATCACGGCCATCGCTTCGAGGGCGTCGCGAGCCTCGTCGTCGAGCTCGCGCAGGCGCTCCGTCACGAGGGTGCGGACGGCGTCGGGAATGCGCTTCGAGCCGGCGCCGGTCCGCACGAGCCTCAGCACCTCCTTCGCGAAAAAGGGATTGCCTCCGCTGGTTTCGTATACGCGATCGACGACGCTCGGCGCGAGGGGCTCGAGCTCCCGCGTGAGCTCGGCCACGTCTTCTCGGCGCAGGCGCCGGAGCCCGAGCCGCGAGCCGTCACGCCCGATACGATCGATGAGTGCGCCGATTTCCGGTCGCTTTCGTGCCTCCGCTTCGCGATGGGTCCCGATGACGAGGAGCGGCAGCGTTCTGACCCCGCGCGAAAGGAAGAGGAGCGCCGTGAGCGTTCCGCGGTCCGCGGCATGAAGGTCGTCGAGCACGAGCACGAGTGGCGCACTCTGTGCTGCGATCGAGATCACCGCGCGAAGTGCATCGCAGCGACGAAACTGTCGGGCCTCGGCTTCCTCGTCCGTGGCCTCTACTTCGTCGCCCCACAGCGGGCCGAGATCGCGGCGAAGCGCTTCACCCAGTTCCGGCAGGATGGGCCGGAGGCCGCGCACGATCTGAATCCACGGCCAGTAGGCCGGCGCGCCGCCTCCGTCCCAGGCCGAACCCCACACCACATGCGCATTCTGCGCCTCGGCTTGCCGCGAAACCTCCTCGGCGAGGCGCGTCTTTCCGATGCCTGGCTCGCCGCTCAAAAGAAATAGGCAGCCTCGCCCCGCGCGCGCCGACGCGAGCCCCTCGACGAGATGCGCGAGCTCCGGCGCTCGTCCCACGAAAGGCTCGGCGGGACTTTGCGCGTGTTCATGGCCCGGCACCATCGTTCGCATTGGGATTGTACTCGTCCCTCGACCTTGGGGCGCGCGGCACGGAGCTCTGGGTCCGAAGCGCGAGAAGCGCCTCCGAGCACAGGCGCTCGACGGTCCCGATCGATGCGCAAGGCGGACGCGAGCAAGGAGAAGCAGGATTTTTTCATCGAGCTGCAGAGCTCGGTCTTTGGGCCGGACTCGAAGAAATCGGGGCCCCGCTCGGTCACCCTCGACAGGGCGGCCCGACTCGGGTCTTTTGTCGTCGATGCCCGCGACGTTCGCCCCGGGTAACTCCGGGGGGCTCGAGAGTGATCCCGCTCTCGAGCCGAGCGAAGTCGGTGGTCACACCCTCCTTCAGCGGCGCCTGTCTCTGTACGGCAAGGTCCTCGTCGTCCAGAGCATCCTCTACTGGCTGATCTACGCGATCATCTGGGGACCGACCGTCGGTTTCGCGCAGTCACTCGGGCACATCGCGTCCTGGGACGTTGCCCTGCTCACGGCGATCTATTCGCTTTACTGGGTCGTCGCCCGCGGGCGGCCGCGGCCGGCGCCCGTTCTTCTCGCGACGGACGTCTTCGGCAGCCTGGCGATCGGCATCGACAACGTCTTTCTCATGCTCGGCGACCTGGGGACGCTGTCCGGGGTTTTCGAGAACCTCATCGGGTTCATCTGTATCCTCCTGTTGCGCTCGCTGATCGTGCCGAGCACCGTCAAGCGCACGCTCCTGTGCGGCGTGCTCATGTGTGGGCCGACGATCCTCGGCGTGGCGTTTGGCCGGCACCGCTTCGACGATCAATCGCTGTCGTGGATCACCATGGTCGGCTTCAGCATCAACTGGTCCGTCATCGCGCTGATCTTCTCTTGTGTCGCCTCGGCCGTGCTCTACGGGCTCAGGCGCGAGGTCCGGGACGCGCGAAGGCTCGGTCAGTACACGCTCGGAGAGAAGCTCGGGGAGGGCGGCATGGGCGTCGTCTACCGCGCGAGCCACGCAATGCTGCGCCGTCCGACCGCGATCAAGCTGCTTTCGAACGGCGGCGACGCGAGCCTCGCCCGCTTCGAGCAGGAGGTTCACCTCCTCGCCGGCCTCAATCATCCGAACATCGTGACGGTTCACGACTACGGTCGCACCGCGGAGGGCTCCTTCTACTACGCGATGGAGCTCCTCGACGGGATGGACCTCGAGAAGCTCGTCGCCGAAGACGGACCGCAGCCTCCGGAGCGAGTGATCCACATCGTCAGGCAAGCAGCGCGTGGCCTGCACGAAGCGCACGAGGTCGGCCTCGTCCATCGCGACATCAAGCCGGCGAACGTGTTCGTGTGCCGGCGCTTTGGTGAGCCCGACGCGGTGAAGGTTCTCGATTTCGGACTGGCGAAGAACAACGCCGACCCGCGCACCTCGGTCACGGGTCACGACGCGGTGCTCGGCACGCCGCTCTACATCTCTCCCGAGGCGCTGAAGGGCGCCGCCGACGTGGACGTGCGCAGCGACATCTACTCGTTGGGGGCGGTCGCCTACTACCTGCTCACCGCAGAGCCCGTGTTCGGCGGCGGCTCCGTCGTCGAGGTCTGCGCACAACATCTGCACTCCGCTCCCGTCCCTCCGAGCGAACGCCTGGGTCGCCCCGTGCCGGCCGACCTCGAGGCGATCGTCCTCCGCTGCCTGGCGAAGTCCCCGGGGGACCGCTACGCCACCGCAGCCGATCTCGAGCGCGCCCTCGCGGCCTGCACCGCCGCCGCCGAGTGGAGCGCTGACCGCG
>DASUTR010000463.1:0-5201 GCA_036374535.1 Polyangiaceae bacterium | reverse complement strand
GCCGGTCGAGTCCGCGGAGCGAACCCTTGCGCCACGCACCCGTAGCCTGCGGGGAAGAAACCACTCCCGCGTGTTGGCTCGCCCACGGTCGCGAGCCGGCAAACTCACTAACTCACGAGATTCATTGAGGTCACGCCGCCGGAACGCCGGTTGCTCCCCCGTGCGTCATGCTGCTCGTCGCGCTCCTCCCGGCTGCCGTTGCGTGTGTGCTCTTCGTCGAGACGCTTCGCATCCGGCCGGCGAACAAACACTGATCGCAGGTTCATGTGGGATACCAAGTGAGCCGAAAGCTCAGGAAAACGCTCACGGTTTGTTATCCCCGCATTGTTGACAGCAGACGGCGCGCGCCCCTAGTTTCGGGCCACCCAGTGGGAAAAAGTGGGGCTGAGTGTCAAGCCAGCCCACCCCGCGGTCGAGAAAGTCCG
Source organism: Polyangiaceae bacterium (assembly GCA_036374535.1). Lineage (GTDB taxonomy): Bacteria > Myxococcota_A > Polyangia > Polyangiales > Polyangiaceae > PMG-095. The sequence goes on along the minus strand of DASUTR010000463.1, from coordinate 4,776 downwards.
AAGCGCGCCGATGTTCCGAGGTCAGTTCACGCACAGTGTCGATGCGAAGGGTCGCATCAGCCTGCCGGTGCGTTTTCGCGACCAGCTCACGGGCGCGAGCGATCCGCGCATCGTCGTGACGCCGGCGATCTTCGACGCGTGTTTGCACGTCTACCCGATCAAGGCGTGGGAAGAGTTCGAGGCGAAGGTGAACGAGCTGCCGAGCCTCGACCGGCACGCCGTACGCTTTCGTCGCTTGTACGTGTCGGCTGCGGTCGAGTGCGAGCTCGACGGTGCGGGACGGCTGCTCGTTCCGCAGGAGCTCCGCGCGCACGCGAAGCTCGACAAGGACGCGCTCTGGGCCGGCATGGGGCCGAAGCTCGAGCTCTGGTCGAAGCCCGAGTGGGATCGCGCGATCGCGATGACGCCGGAAGAAGCCGAAGCGCTCCGCACCGCGATGGAGCAGGTGAGACTATGATGGCCGCCGCCCGCATCGACCAAGACCCTGGTTTCGTGCACGTCCCCGTGATGCTGCCCGAGGTTCTCGCGGCGGTCCGTCCGCTCGCGCGCGGCGTCTTCGTCGATGCGACGGCGGGCGGCGCGGGTCACTCGAAGGCGATCCTCGAAGCGCTGCCCGAGATGCGGCTCTTCGCCTTCGATCGCGATCCGGTCGCGGTGACGGCGGCGACGAGCGCGCTTGCGCCGTTCGGCGAGCGCGCGACGGTGACCCACGCGTCGTTCGACGAGATCGAGCCCGCGCTCGCGGAGCTCGGCGTCACGCAAGTGGACGGTGTGCTCGCCGATCTCGGCGTGAGCAGCGAGCAGCTCACCGACGCGTCGCGCGGCATGAGCTTCCGTGGTGCGGGCCCGCTCGACATGCGCATGGACACCACGCGCGGCGAGACGGCGCGCGAGCTCATCGAGCGCGTGTCGCAGGACGAGCTCGCCGACATCATCTACGAGCTCGCCGACGAACGCGCGTCGCGGCGCATCGCGCGCTGCATCAAGCAGGCGCTCGCCGCCGATCGCCTGAACGACACGCTCGACCTCCGGCGCGCCGTCGTGCGCGCCGTCGGCCCGAAGCGCTTCGGCAGCATCGACCCGGCGACCCGAACGTTTCAGGCGCTCCGTATGGCCGTCAACGACGAGGTCGGGCAGCTCCGGACGTTGCTCGGTTTCGCGAAGCGCGCCCTCCGCCCCGGCGGCGTTCTCACGATCATCAGTTTCCATTCGCTCGAAGATCGAGCCGTGAAGCGCGAATTCCAGCAGCGGGACGAGTGGCAACCGCTCACCAAAAAGCCGCTCATGCCGAGCGACGAAGAGGTGCACGAAAATCCGAGCGCCCGCAGCGCCAAGCTCCGCTCGGCCCGAAGGCTCGTCGAGGGTGAGGGCGGAGACGACGGTCGTGAGCCCGGCGACGAGGAAGGAGACGGGGATTTTGGCCCCGTCGATCCGCGATGAAGACGGATCGCACGTTCCTCACGCTCTGGGTGCTCGCCGTCGGCGCCGCGACGGCGGCGTTCGTCTTCCACGTCGCCATGCGCGTTCGCGCGGTCGAGCTCGGCTACGAGCTCGGACGCACGCACGCTCACGTTTCGCGCTTGCGCGAGGTGAAGCACGTGCTCGAGGTCGAGCTCGCGAGCCACAAGACGCCCGAGCGCGTCGAGTTCGTCGCGCGCACGCTGCTCGGCATGAGCGAACCGACTCCCGACCGGATCCTGCCGGCGGGCGCTTTTCCGAACGTGGTCGAGCCGGCAATGACCGCAGAGCCGGGAGCCACCGCTTCCGTGCCGAGCGCGGAGGAGCAAGCGCGGTGAACGACCCGGCCGGCCGCAGGAGGTGGGTCCGGATCCGTATGGGCCTACTCTGCGGCGTCCTCGCGGTCGGACTCGGGCTCGTCGTCTCGGCAAGCCACACGATCATGGTCGAAGACGGCGCGGGCTGGCGCGATCTCGCCGAGACCCAGCGCCAGCGCCGTCTGCACGTCGCGCCGAAGCGCGGTGGCATCTACGATCGCAACGGTGACGCGCTCGCCGTGAGCGTGGAAGTGCCGAGCGCGAGTCTCGACTCCGTCGAGCTCCTGCGCGGGGTGCCGCCGCGCGAGGTCCCCGCCGTCGCGCGCGACGCCGCGAATCGCATCGGCGCCGTGCTCGGCGTCGATCCGGCGCAGGTCGAGCGCAAGATCCTCGCGCGGCGCCGATTCTCGTGGATCAAGCGCCAGACGACGGCCGCGGAAGCCGAAGGCGTGCGCAAGCTCGCGACGGGCGAGGACGGCAAGCGCCCCATGCGCGGGCTCATCATCGAAGGCGAGGGGCGGCGCTACTATCCGCGCCGCGAGCTCGCCGGGCCGCTGCTCGGATTCGTCGCTCCGGACGGAGACGGCAAGGACGGGCTCGAATATTCGATGAACGACGACCTCGCGGGGCGCGTCGAAGAGCTGCAGGGGCTGCGCGATCGCTCCGGACGGCTGCTCTTCTCCGACGGCGTCAAGGACGAGCGCGCGCTCGCGGGGCACCACGTGACGCTCACCATCGATCAGGGGCTCCAGCACGTCGCCGAGCGCGAGCTCGCCGCGGCGGTGCGCACCTTCGAAGCGGCGGGCGGCTCGGTCGTCGTGGTCGATCCCCGCACCGGCGAGGTCCTCGCGCTCGCGACGTACCCCACGTTCAATCCGAACGACTACGGCGCGAGCCCTGCCGAGTCGCGTCGCCTGCGCCCGACGACGGACGTGTTCGAACCCGGCTCGACGGCGAAGATCTTCACGCTGTCCGCCGGTCTCGCTTCGGGCACGATCAAGCCCAACGACAAGGTCTACTGCGAGAAGGGCACGATGGCGGTGGACAACGTCGTCATCCGCGACACGCACCCCGCCGAGTGGCTCACCGTCGCGCAGGTGCTCGCCGTATCGTCGAACATCTGCTCGGCGAAGATCGGTCTCGGCCTCGGTGAAAATCGCCTGTACGAGTCGCTGCGGCGCTTCGGCTTCGGCGAGCAGACGGGCCTTCCCGTCCCGGGCGACGCTTCGGGCACGCTGCGCCCGAAGGGCCGTCCGTGGGTGCAGGTCGAGACGGCGTCCGCGGCGTTCGGTCAGGGCATCGGTGTCACGAACGTGCAGCTCGCCATGGCGACGGCGGCGATCGCGAACGGAGGCGAGCTCATGGAGCCTCTGCTCGTGAAAAAGGTGACGACGGCGACCGGCGAGCTCGTGCGCGAAGCCACGCCGCGCATCCGGCGGCGCGTCGTGCCCGAACACGTCGCGCGCACGATGGCCGAGCTTCTCGTGGCCGTGACCGAAGGGGAGGGCACCGGGACCGAGGCCGCCATCGACGGCTACCGCGTGGCGGGCAAGACGGCGACCGCGCAGAAGGCGGATCCGGGCAGCGCGCGCTACTCGCTCGATCGTTACATCGCGTCGTTCGTCGGTTTCGTGCCCGCGGAGAAACCCGTCGTCGCCATCGCCGTCACCATCGACGAACCGATGGTCGAACACGCGGGCGGCGCCGTCGCGGCTCCCGTGTTTCGCCGCGTGACGCAGGCGAGCCTGAAGCTCCGCGGGCTCGTGCCGAAGGGCACCGAACGCGCGGACATGGCCGAGCTCGCGAAGCAGCCCGATCCCGCGAACTTCGCGATGGAGCTCATTCGCACGGCGCAGGGCAAGCGGCCGGCGGTGCAGGAAACGGCGAGCCTTACGGGGCCCGTGCCCGCCGGCAAGGTACGCGTCCCCGACATGACGGGCTGGCCGGCGCGCTCGGCGCTCCAGCGCTCGTACGAGCTCGGCGTGGCCCCGCGCGTCACGGGGTCGGGATTGCTCGTGAATCAGACGCCGCAGCCCGGCTCCGTGATGGGGAAAGGCGAGCCTCTCTTGCTCGTCTTCGAGCCGGCGTCATGACAGCGCTTGCCATGCCTCTTCCCCTCGAAACGCCCCCGACGCTGCACGAGCTCGCGAGCGCGCTCGCCGCGTGGGACGCGCGCGTCGTCGGTGACGGTGCGGTGCGCCCCTCGGGCGTGCGCCAGGACTCCCGCAGCATCGAAGCGGGCGACCTTTTTTGTGCGCGCAGCGGCAAGGCGGCGAACGGAGCCGATTTCGCGGCGGACGCCGTGAAACGAGGCGCCGTCGCGCTGCTCGTCGAGCGCGGCGCGGAGCTCCCGGCGCTCGGCGTGCCGATGCTCGTCGTGAGCGACGTGCGGCGTGCGACGGCGTTCGCTGCCGAGCTCGTCTACGGCCGTCCGAGCCGCGCGCTCGCGCTCGTCGGCATCACGGGGACGAACGGCAAGACGACGACGGCGATCCTCGTCGAGCACGCGCTCTCCGTGCTCGGAGGAAAGCCCGCTCGCCTCGGAACGCTGGGCTTCTCGTTCGCCGGGGCCGCCCGGACGGGCTCGCTCACGACGCCCGAGGCCGACGACGTGTCCCGGCTCGTCGCCGAGGTCGTCGCCGAGGGCGGGTCGGCGTTCGTGATGGAAGCGTCGAGCCACGCGCTCGCGCAGGGTCGCGTCGACGCGCTCACGTTCGACGTGGCCGCGTTCACGAACCTCTCGCAGGATCACCTCGATTTCCACGCTTCGATGGAGGAGTACGGCGCGGCGAAAGCGCGCCTCTTCACCGAGCTTTCCCCGCGCGTATCGGTCGTGAACATCGATGACTCCTTCGGTAAGCTCCTCGCGAAGCGAGCGAGCGGCGAGGTGCTGAGCGTGGGGCGCTCCGAAGCCGCGAGCGTGCGCCCCGTCACCGTCGCCGTCGATGCGCGTGGCATTCGGGGCAGCGTCGTGACGCCCGCGGGCACGGCCGTCCTCGAT